>CAKZUS010000218.1 GCA_937921805.1 uncultured Granulosicoccaceae bacterium | reverse complement strand
AGGGTGTTTTGAATCAGAATCTTATGCCCCAGATCAACAAACGCGTTGACGAAGGCGACGGCGATATACGCGTAGAACGCCGCAGGTAATCGTGCACTCATTCGGTGCTCCTCATAGTGGATACCTCACCAGTATCGGTTTATGTCCCGAGAATTCCCAGCCTGCTGGAATTTGTGCCGTTTTTCGGGCAAATTCGTACCATAATGTGATACTTCTTTGGCTGCGAGCATACCTATGACCGAGCGCCCCTCTGAAATTCCTGGCCTGCTGCTGGCTCTGCGCAGCGCCCTCAAGTCCCAAGGCTACACCTATGCCCGCCTGGGCAAGGCCCTGCACTTATCAGAAACCAGTGTAAAACGATTGTTCTCAAATCAGCGGCTATCGCTAGACAGGCTGGAACAGATTCTCAGTATCTTACAACTAGAGTTCTCGGATTTAATTGATTTGGCGCAGCATCAGCGCCGCCAAACAGAGCAACTGAGTCTCGAACAAGAACAGCAAATCGCCAGCGACCCCGCATTGTTACTCGTCGCCGTCGCGGTGTTGGGACACTGGCGCTTTCACGAGCTCCTCGAATATTACGACTTTGAGCACAGCACGCTGATCCAGTTATTGGCCAAACTCGACCGGCTCAAGCTCATTGACCTGCTACCTGGCAATCGCATTCGGCTGCGCATTTCGCCGCGCTTTCGCTGGCAGCCTGACGGGCCGGTGATGCAGTTGTTTCGCGAGCGCATCTTGACCGAGTACTTTGCCGCCCGCTTTGACGGGCCGCAAGAGCAATTACACGTGCAAAACCTGATGCTCAGCGAGGCGAGCAATCGCGCTTTCCAGGATTGGATGCATCGCGCCACCGAGGAGTTGTTGCGCCTGCAGCAACAAGATCACCGACTGCCGTTAGCGCAGCGCCACGGCAATACGGTGATCCTAGCGATTCGGCGCTGGCAATACAGCGGGTTTGCGCAGAGAGTGACCTCGGGTGTGAGCGAGGTGTGGAGCTAAGGCTTCACCGCCGCATCAATGGCCAGCAGTTGGCGCAGCACATCGGGCACCTGAGACAAAGGCAGCATATTGGGGCCATCAGACAGCGCCTGCTCCGGGTCGGGATGGACTTCCATAAACAAGCCCGCAATGCCCACCGCCGTCGCAGCACGCGCTAGGGTCGGGACGAATTCGCGCTGCCCGCCGCTGGTAGCGCCCTGCCCACCCGGCTGCTGCACGCTGTGCGTAGCGTCAAAAATCACGGGACAACCGGTGCGCTGCATGATCTCCAACCCGCGCATATCGCTGATGAGCGTGTTGTAGCCAAAGCTGGTTCCGCGATCACAAAGCATCAATTGCTGGTTTCCTGTTGCGCGGCATTTCTCGACCACTTGTGCCATGTCCCACGGCGCTTGAAACTGCCCTTTTTTGATGTTCACAGGAATGCCTTGGCGGGCGACGTTTTGCATAAAATCGGTCTGGCGCACCAAAAACGCGGGCGTTTGCATAATATCGACCACAGAGGCGACCTCGTCGAGCTTGGTGTACTCGTGCACATCCGTGAGGACCGGCACAGAGAACTCTGCGCGAACTTTGCTCAATATTCGCAGCCCTTCCTCGACGCCCGGCCCACGGAACGAACCAGCCGAAGTGCGATTGGCCTTGTCGAAGCTGGCTTTAAAGATATAGTGAATACCTAGATCCTGACAGAGGCGAGTCATCGTCTCAGCCACGTGCATGACTAGCGATTCGCTCTCCACGACGCAGGGACCGGCGATCAGAGTCAGGGCAGCGTCGTTGCGGATGCGGGAAAAATCTAGCATAGCGAAGCTCTCAGGCAAAACGCTATTTTACGTCTTTCGGTGGGCGCTGCCCAAATACTCTTGCGACTGCATCTCAATAAGGCGACTCGCGCAGCGCTCGAACTCAAAGCGCAGTGGCCCTCCGGTATAGAGCTGCTCTGGCGGAGCCGCGGCGCTGCAAATGAACTTCACACCGTGGTCGTAGAACTCATCGACAAGATTCAGGAGCCGCCGCGCTTCATCGCCACGCTGATCATCCAGAACCGGAATATCCTGTACCAAAACGCTGCGATAATCATTGGCGATTGCAATGTAATCACGCGCTGAGCGCGGCGTATTGCACAGCGCATCAAAGCTGGCCCACAGCGTATCGGGAGACACGCCGATCACAGGCAGTTGCCGAGCGTGAATCTCCACAAAGCCCGCGCGCGGCGCACACCCCACTAGGCGCTGCCAGTGTGCGAGCAGTGGTGCGGTATCCTCACCCAGGCAATAGACTCCGGCCTGACTCAAAGCACGCAGTCGATAGTCTTGCTCGGAGTCAAGAGGCAGTACCGTGCAGTGCTGGTGCAATAGATCAATCGCAGGGAGAAAGCGCGCGCGCTGCAGCCCATCGAGATAGAGGTCATCTGGAGGGCGGTTGGAGGTTGTCACCAACACGCCTCCTCCTGCAAACAAGGCCTCCAACAACCCGTACATAAGCATGGCGTCCGTGATATCCACAATGTGCATCTCATCGAGAACCAGCAAGCGCCCGCGCTGCAAAAACTGCTCAGCCACGGCCTGTAAGGGCGATGTTTGGTGTACTAATTCGCCCAGAGCTTCGTGCACTGCAGCCATGAAGCGATGAAAGTGCCAGCGCTGCACGCCGGGCACTTCGGCTTCAGCCAGCAGGTCAACCAGTCGGGTTTTGCCGCGCCCCACCCCACCCCATACATACAGGCCTCGGGCCGGCGCGGGTTCGGTCGTCGTCGCGGCAGAAAAAGGCCACCACGTTCGTGATGTTTTGGGGCGAGCGGGCTGGCTGATCTGCTCTGCCAACGCATCCAGGGCGCGGACTAAGTGCGCTTGCGCTGGGTCGGGAGAGAACGTGCCGCTGTCGAGCAGCGATAAATACAGAGACTGCGGGGTATTCATTGCACCCATTATGGCACGGCTTTGAGGCCTCAGGCCTGGGCGCTGCGCAGGCGCCGAATAGCTTGTTTCTGCCGATCCAACACGTATTGGTGCAGGGTTTCTTGCGTCGGAGTGTCCAGCTCAACAAAGCGAAAGTGATACACACTTGCGCGAATTGCCACGCAATCTAGGTGTACGCACACATCCCAATCGCCGTCTCGGAGCAACAGCTTCGCTCGATAGCGCATATCCGCATCGAGATCGGGGCCGGTGCACGACAGGCCAGAGGCCGAGATATCGACAACCCGAAACACTCGCCCTTCAATCATCAACACCACCGGATCCTCATGATCTGGCGTCACACGGTAGGCGTTGCGACTCGTGTCATCGTTGACGGCAAAGTTGATGCGCTTGGTATGCTGCAAAACGAAGTCCTAATTCAAGCCCTAATTACTGAGAAAATCTTGGAGCGACTGTCGGTTTCGCGGCTCTAAGTACGACACCAGTGACTGAAATACGAATTCGACAGAGTTATTCTGCAAAATGCGTACTGCTCCCTCATACGCCAAAGTCACGCAAGCCGCCTCCGCATCGGCGATGACTTTGATTCGTGCCGAAGTGATTAGCAGCAGCGCCAAGAACAGACCTGCGCCCAACGCCCAACCAACCACCTCGCCGCTGGGCGCCATCCACACCGCCCCCACTACCGCTAACATTGCACTCCATGACGCCAACCACCGCAAACGATGGGATAGCGGTTCATACTGCAAGCCTAGCAGGCTTTGTGCAGAGCGCAATTCGTCGTAAATATCACGCGAATCTGCAACAGAAGCAATCAGTAGCGATGCTCTGCGCAGTGGCCCCCAGTTACTTTCGACATCTGCCAAGCCCTGCAAGCCGACCAAGCGCGATTGCTTCGCTAACGAGAGCAAAGCACGCAATACCTCATCGCGGTCGCGCTCTTGTTCGCGCAGTGAGCGCAGCAGTGCATAGCCAAAGTCGCGCGCACCGGATTCGCCCCACACCGCGATGGCCGCCGCCAACGCACACACGAGCAGCCACACGACGGCTGCAATGCCGGCCGGTAGAACTTGTGTCCAGACAGGCAGACTAATAATCGCCGCAGCACACAGAAACAGCGGAATTCGGAACATCAACTCATATCTTCACAATAACTAGTATGTAAATAGCCCATGCAGCGCCTTGACACAACGCCGATGAAGCATTCAATGCGAATTTCTTCCCGCATCAGCACGTCGTTCAACGTGCTCAATATGTTCGATACATTCGAGACGCTCAATACCCGCTTGACGCTCTACACCGCGTCTGCTTCAGTTGCACCATGAACCCACGACGCCAATTTTTATTCTTCGCACTCAGCCTTGCCGCCAGCACCCCCACCCGTGCATCCAGCACCGCCTATCTGCACGTCCGACAACCTGACGCCAGCGTCAGCCTATGGCGCGGTGGCCGACGCACGCTACACCTCGAAAAAGCCGCCTTTGCGCGGCGCGGCATCGGGCGCAAGCAAAAGCTCGGCGACGACATCACGCCCGAAGGGGAGTTCCATGTGCGCTGGTTTAATGCGCGGAGTCAATTTCGCTATTTTATTGGCTTGGACTACCCCAATATCGACTATGCCAGCCGCGCGCTCGCTGAAGGACGGATAGACGCGCCGACTTTTCAGCGTATCAGCAGCGATATTGAGCGTAGGCGACAGCCGCCACAAAACACCGCCCTCGGGGGCTATATCGGTATCCACGGCCTAGGGCGCGGGGATCTGGCGATGCACCGGAAGTTCCATTGGACGCGGGGTTGCGTGGCTCTAGACAATGGACAAATTGACACGTTAAAAGCCCACGTTCCATGGGGTATGCGCGTTATTATCGAGTCTTGACCCGACTCGCGCAGCCACGCAGTTATCTGTCACGCAAATGCATTCACTGACCTATACGGAGTTAAGAACCATGACTTTTCGCACCGCTTTTTTCGCTCTCGCCGCAACCGCTGCCTTGAGCGCCTGCAGCAGCAGTAAGGCCCCAGAGATCAATAGCATGAAGGCCGAAATCGCCGCCTTGCGTGCGCAGATCGGCGTGCTGCAGGGATCTCTCAACGGCAGCAGTCAAGAAGGCCAAGCGGCGCAGCTCGCCGCGCAGCAAGCCGCCTCTTCAGCCGCCGCCGCTCAGCAGGCCGCCGAACAAGCCGCCAGTGCGTCGCGCGATGCCCAGGCGACAGCCAACGCCAATACCGAGCGCTTGAACCGCATGTTCCAACAGAGCATGTTTAAGTAATAAAAACGCGCTAGTCAAAAATCATTAGAACAGCGAGTCCGCCACGGAGTTCTGCGGCAACAGCGCCGGGACTCCGCTGGCTTCGCTCACGATGCGCCACAGTTCGGCCCGATCAACGTCCTCTGCCGGGATAGCCAGCTCGGTCTCTAGTGCTTGCAGGGCGTGATCGAGCAGATCGCGCGGCTGCAGGCCCTCTTCTTCTAGCGGTGCATGCACCTCGACAAAGATTTCACCGTCGAGATCGCGCCCCACTTTGATCGGCTGATTAATAAAATGCACGCTAGTGCCACGCGAAACGCGATCAAACAGACTCGCGATATTCTCGGGGTACATGCGCACGCAACCGTGCGTGACCCGCATGCCCACCCCGGCCGGGCGATTGGTACCATGAATCAAATAGCTCGGCATCGACAAGCGCAGCGCGTGGTCACCCAGGGGGTTATCCGGCCCCGGTGGCACAATCTTGGGCAGCTCACGCCCTTGCTCAGCCGCTTCTTGGATAATCGACTGCGGGGGACGCCAGCTCGGCGACTCAATCTTGCTGATGATGCTCAGCTCTCCTAGCGGCGTATTCCAGTCCATACGCCCCACTGACACAGGATACGTTGTGACCGTACCGTCGCCGGGATAATAATACAGGCGCATTTCGGGCAGATTCACCACAATACCTTGGCGCGGCGCACTAGGCAGAACATATTGCTCTGGTACCAATACGGCGGTGCCGTTGCCAGGAATCCAGCGATCGACACCAGGGTTGGCATGCACCATTTCATCGTGGCCGATGCTGTAGCGCCGCGCCATATCGAGCAAAGTATCTTGCGTTGTGGCGGCCACATGGCGTAGATCACCGATCACCGATGACTCCATGAGTAGCAGTGTCTTGGCTTGCGCGCTGCCCCACAACATCACCGACAGTGCTATCGACAGCGCCCCGAGTTTTTTTCTCATCGCAGTACGTCCTCGTTCGACATGCTCTAGAGACCTCGCACTGCGCTCTGTGGTTCCCTCAAAAAGCCTATCAGACCCCAAGCGAGGCAAAAAAAATCCCGCCACATCGCTGGGGCGGGAAGAGGTAGTGCAAAGCACACCTGAATAATCGATTGATGGCTCACCGCCGCCGCGCGCACCGGGACAACATATTGTCCGCCTACGCGCTACCGGCAATCAGCGTTATGGATTAAATCATGACTTGCACGCGAATTCTCTTACCATTTGTCTAGTTTTGGCCCACGACGGTAAGCCACTCGGCATGGCTGGGGCTGCGACCCTGCACAATGTCGAAATACGCACTCTGCAACTGCGTGGTCACCGGTCCGCGCGCGCCGCTGCCAATGGTGCGACGATCCACCTCACGGATAGGGGTCACTTCGGCGGCGGTGCCGGTAAAGAAGCACTCATCGGCGATATACACCTCATCGCGCGTGATGCGTTTTTCGACAACTTGATAGCCCAACTCTGCTGCTACGCGCATCATCGTGCGCCGCGTTATGCCATTGAGCGCAGAGGTCAGATCGGGGGTATAGATCACGCCGTCATAGACCATAAAGAAGTTCTCGCCGCTGCCCTCAGCCACAAAACCGTCGACGTCGAGCAACAGGGCTTCGTCATAGCCGTCCGCCAGCGCCTCTTGCAATGCCATCATTGAATTGATGTATTGCCCATTGGCTTTGGCACGGCACATCGAGATATTGACATGGTGACGCGTAAACGAGCTGGTGCAGATACGGATGCCTTGCTCTAGTTCTTTCTCGCCCAGATACGCCCCCCACTCCCAGGCAGCAATGGCGACGTGGACCTTGAGCGTATCGGCGCGCAGCCCCATGCCTTCGGATCCATAAAACGCCACGGGGCGAATATAGGCCGACTTTAAGTCATTGCACCGCACCGCCTCGATATGCGCAGCATTGAGTTCATCTGGGCTATAGGGAATCGACATATTCATAATTTTGGCCGATTCAAAAAAGCGCTTGGTGTGATCTTGCAGGCGAAAGATAGCCGGTCCGGCGTCCGTAGCATAGGCCCGTACGCCCTCGAACACGCCCATGCCATAGTGCAAGGTATGCGTTAAGACATGGATATTGGCATCGCGCCATGGGACAAATTTTCCGTCAAACCAAATACTGCCATCTCGATCGGCAAAAGACATGAGGCGATTACTCCAAATTGTGTCAAAACAGGCGCTCCCACAAGGCGCGCACTTGGGTTCGGTGCTGTACTAGCTCTGCGGTAGCCGCAACCGTTGCGTTGATATTCTGTAAGGCCGCGCGTTGCTGCGTCTCGCGAAAAAAGATGTACGCCTCTGTGAGGGCGCGACACTGCGATTCGGGCCAGATCGCCAGCGCAGCAAGGCGCTCCAGCAGCCGCACATTATCGGGAAAATCCAGCAACACGTGGTGCTCCGCCGCGTGGCGAAGCACGGCATAGTGAACCATAAATTCAATATCTACGATGCCCCCTGCGTCGTGTTTAAGATTAAATAATGCGGGGTTACTCTGTGCATGAGCGCGGCGCATGCGCTCGCGCATCGACGCCACTTGTTCGCGCAAGCTTGCCTCTTCGCGCACTTGCGCCAGGGCCTCCTCGCGCAGCTGCACAAAAGCGCACTCCAACGACTCAGAGGCACTGCTGCTTGCAGCGATCCAGCGCGCGCGCACTAAAGCTTGATGCTCCCAAGTCCAGGCCTGCTGCAGTAGATAGCTGCGATAAGCAGACAAGCTGGTCACCAAAGGCCCTTTTTGCCCGTGTGGACGCAGGCGCATATCCAACTCATAGAGCCTACCTGCTGCCGTCATCGTGCTCATCATGTGCACAAAGCGCTGCGCCAAGCGCACAAAATATTGCTCGCACCCCAGAGGCTTAGCGCCATCGCTGTCGTGCATAGGGCCATCAGGGCGCACAAAAACAATATCCAAATCGGACTGATAACCCAACTCGATGCCGCCGAGCTTGCCGTAGCCAACCACCCCCATGGGCACCACCTCGCCCTCGCTATCGCGCACCACCCCGTGGCGACGTTGCATTTGCGCCGCCGCCTCACGCAGCGCGACTTGGATAATGGCTTCGGCGGTCCAAGTGAGTTGATCGCTGACCCGCATCAGCGGCAGCGTGCCCTCGATGCCGCCCCGAGCAATGTGCAACATTTGGGCATGGCGGAACTGGCGCAAATAGTCCATGCGCAGCTCCAAGTCCTCCTCGTCAATC
>CAKZUS010000217.1 GCA_937921805.1 uncultured Granulosicoccaceae bacterium | reverse complement strand
TTGGATCCACGTCGGGTGTTGGCGTGTAGCGCATTGATTGCTGCGGCGTGCAATGCGGCGCTGCTGTTACCTGTCAGCGCGGAGCTGGCGATAGGTTTGCGAGCACTGACCGGTGTGTGTTTGGCCGGGGTCTATCCGGTGGGGATGAAGATTGTTGTCGGCTGGGGACTCAAAGACCGAGGGCTGTTGGTGGGTTTGTTGGTGGCAGGGCTGACGCTGGGGTCATCGGCGCCGCATTTGCTGGCTTATTTGGGGGCCTCGCACTGGCAGCTTACGGTCGCGTTGGCCTCTGGTGGGGCGGTGTTGGCGGGTGTACTGGCTTTGTGTGCGGAGCTGGGGCCGCACCATGCTCAGGGAGCGCGTTTTGATGTCAGAGCTGTGAAGCTGGCATGGCAAGATCGGCGTATTCGCGCAGCGTATCTGGGGTACTTGGGCCATATGTGGGAGCTGTATGCGATGTGGGCCTGGATCGGTACAGCGGTTGCTGGGTCGTACGTGCTCACTATGTCGCCAGAAGCGGCCTCGTCACTATCGAAGCTGACGGTGTTTGTGGCGATTGGCTCGGGCGCAGTGGGTTGTGTACTGGCTGGTGCTGTGGCGGATCGGATCGGTAAGGCGGAGCTTACTATTGTGGCGATGGGGGCGAGCGCAATAGCGGCGCTGTTGACAGCAGCTTTTCTCTACAATTCGCCGATCGTGGTGGCGGGTTTAGTGGTGCTGTGGGGGATCGCGATTATTCCCGACTCGGCGCAGTTCTCGGCATTGGTGGCCGATTATGCCCCACCAGAGCAGGTCGGTAGCCTGCTGACTCTACAGACTGCTCTGGGCTTTGCGCTGACGATTGCGACGGTGCAGGGCGCACCGCTGGCGGCGGCAGTGTGGGGGTGGCAGTGGGTATTAGCCAGCCTGGCGTTGGGGCCAGTACTGGGGATTGTTGCTATGTTGCCGCTGTGCCGTGGGGCCGCTGAGCCAACGCGACCCACAGTTGAGAGCCTATAGTCAGCAGCTTATCGTTGAAGTCATATCCTGGATTGTGCAAGCCTGCGCCCGTCTGCGCAGGACCGTTACCCAGCCAGACATACGCGCCAGGGCGTTGTTGTAGCAAATACGAAAAATCCTCGGCAGCCATGCTCGGGTAGCGATCGCGTTGCACGGGTAGTCCTTGGGCGCTAGCGACCTGGGCGACATGGGCGGCATGATCAGCGTGATTGAACGTCGCGGGGTAGCCAAATTGCAGGTCGAACTGGCTGAGCGTGACACCGCTGGCCGCACAGATGCCTTGAGCGATGTCGCGGGTACGTTGCGCCAGTTGCTCTCCCACATCAGGGTCAAAATATCGAATGTCGCAATGCAGAGTAGCGTAGTCGGGGATGGCGTTTTCGACCTCTCCGGCGTGGAGTTTTGTGACGCTCACTACCGCCGTTTTGGCCGGATCGATCTCGCGCGCTACGAGGCTTTGCAGCGCGATCACTAGTTGACTAGCAGCGAGGATGGGGTCCCGTCCCAGGTGCGGCATCGCAGAATGACAACCGTGGCCGGTGATGGTCATGTTGAGATGAATGGTCGCGGCCATGACGGCGCTGTCGTGCACGGCCAGCTCCCCAGTAGCGAGACCGGGCCAGTTGTGCATTGCATAAACGGCGTCGCAGGGGAAGCGTTCGAGCAAGCCCTCGTCGAGCATGACTTTTGCCCCGGCGAGACGCTCTTCGGCGGGTTGGAAGAGGCAATGGACGGTACCAGGGAAGTCGCGCGACGCGGCCAGTGTTTTGGCGGCGCCGAGCAGCATGCTGGTGTGGCCATCGTGGCCGCAGGCGTGCATTTTCCCTGCATGCTGCGAGCGATGGGCAAAGTCATTCGCCTCGATGATAGGGAGCGCGTCCATGTCTGCGCGAAAAAGCTGGGTGGGGCCGGGGCGGTTGCCGGTGATGCTGGCCACCACGCCAGTGTGGGCGAGTCCGCGATGGGGCGCTAAGCCAAACTCTTCTAGTCGCGCTGCAACAAAATCGCTGGTTTGATGCTCTTCGAATGCTAGCTCGGGGTGCTGGTGTAACCAGTGACGCCATTGGCGCATTTCTTCAAAAGCATTGGACCCGGACATGGGCGTCTCCACAGTGGAAATAATGAGTGTCAAAGAAAAACTCTACACCATGTCAACCGATGTGGATATGGATCGTTGTTAGGGGGAAGTCGGACATCATCGACACAACATATCGAATCCTTTTTTTGGAGTACTCATAATGCGCATCACTATTATTGCTACCACTGTTCTTCTTACCCTGGCCGGCACGGCTCAGGCCAATCGTTTGCTGATGAACCCCCCATCGATCAGCGACACAGATGGCGATGGGGTCATTAGCGCTGCCGAGGCGAGCGCGCAAATTGAAGCCTTTCGCGATGCCAAGATGGCGGAGTTGATCGCTGCGGGGGCTGACAGTGATGGAGACGGAAGCCTCTCTAAAAACGAGCGTCGCGACTATAGCGAGCAACAATTACTCTCCGCTGGTGCCGACGCTGATGCTGACGGCACCATCTCCAAAAGTGAGCGTCGGGCCTATGGCGAGCAGCAGTTGATTGCTGCCGGTGCCGATGTTGATGGCAATGGTGAGGTGACGCGCGAAGAACGGCGTGACTTTCGCGATAGCCAGCGTGAGGCCTTTAAAAGCCAGTTCGATACCAATGGCGACGGTGAGCTGAGCGTGGCGGAACGCGAAGGCCTCAATGCGGTGCGGGGAAAAGGCAGCAAAGGCAGCAAAGGCAACAAAGGCGGTAAAAGCAAGCGCGGCGGGAGTCGCGGTGGCGATAGCGCCCGCTCTGGCGCACAAGGGGACTCCGGCGAAGGGCGGCGCAGTGGACGCGGTAATCGTGGCAACGGCTAAGTCGCCGTATTATGGCCAAAGGGACGCACTCAGCGTCCCTGCGGCTGTCTGTGCGCTAGGGCGCGGGTTTATCACAAGGGGCAGCATTGTCTGATTCTCACACCATCGAAGCTTTTTTGGTCTCGATCTCAGCCGTCGCCCTGAATATGGCGGCGATGAGTACCCGAGATCGTGATATGGCGGCGGATATGGTGCAAGAAGCCATGAGCAAGTGGGCGGCGAAATACAGCACGCATCCGCCCGCGCAGTGGAGGCCGCTGTTCTACCGGGTGCTACAAAATGGCTTGCGCGATCAGGCCCGGCGCGACAAGCTACGCCACTATTGGGTGCGGTGGTTTGGGCAGATCACCGAGTCTGAACTCGACCCTGATTTTGGCCATGATCAGGATCCTGAGCAGGAGCTGGAACGCAGTGATGCTGCCGCGGCTATCGATGCGGCTTTGCGAGCCTTGCCAGAGCGCCAGCGTGAGGCCTTTATGCTGCGTCAATGGCAGGGACTTGATGTTCGGGAAACCGCGCTGGCTATGGGATGCAGCGAGGGCAGCGTAAAGACCCATCTGTCGCGAGCGATGGCGCAATTGCGCACGAGTTTAGGCCCATACTGGAGCCAGGATGATGAGTGAAGAACTAAAACCGATTTTTGAACACCTAGCGCGTGAGCACCCTGGTGACGCAGCGCGCCTGACACGAATCCGAGCGCAGGCCCGGGCAGTGGCTGAGCAACCACCCACTGTATGGTGGTCCTCTAGGCGCCTGCTGGCGGCAGCACTGACGCTGTGCGCGGTGACGCTGTTGGTCTGGCAACTAGGCCCTCATATGCGCCCTCATACGATCGATACGTCTATTTCTGTCGCGACAGTGGAGTGGGACGATACTATGGTTGAACTGGCTTCCAGTGCATCGTTGGATCTGTATGAGGAATTGGACTTTGTTTTGTGGCTGGCCGAGCAGCCCGATTCGGAGACGAGTTAATGTGGGACTTTTTTGTGCTGCGCTCGCCTGTGCGGCTGCAGTGGCAGATGATGAGGTGCTCAGCGAAGAGCTATTGCTGTTTCTGGCCGATAATGAGGCCCAACTGGCAAGCTCCGAAGAGCTGTGGTGGATCCTCGGGAACTGGGGCGCTACTAGCGAAGCGCTCGGTGCTGATCGGGAGGCGGCTGATGAGTAGGGGGGCAACGCAGTGCTTGCTGGCACTGCTGTGCGCCGTGTTGCTAGCACCGGCGGGGCAAGCCAGCGACTGGGCATCACTGAGCGAGGCGGATCGGTCTGCGTTGGCGCCCTTGTCGCAGCGCTGGGACAGTTTGACTGATGAGCGTCGTCAGACTTTGCTGCGGGGCTTGCAGCGCTGGCGGAGCCTCGATGGTGAAGGGCGTGGTTTGGCGCGCCAGAATCTGCAACGTTGGCAAAGTCTCGATGCAGAACGCCGCGAGCAGGTGCGCCACAATTTTCGCCGCTTTGCCGATCTCCCCCCTGAGCGCCAGCAAAAGCTGCGCGACGCTCACCGTCGTTGGCGCGCACTGCCCGAAGCGCAGCGTCAGCGGCTGCGCGAGCGCTTTGATGCACAGCGAGGTGGGCGCG
>CAKZUS010000216.1 GCA_937921805.1 uncultured Granulosicoccaceae bacterium | reverse complement strand
CAGGGCAATTATGACCGGGCCGAAAACCCGCTGATGCGCAGCGGGAGTGCGACATTGTCGAAAACACTGCGGTCGTCGAGCAAATGATGGTTTTGAAAAACAATGCCAATGCGTCTGCGCAGTGCGGGGATGTGTCGTCGGGCGAGTTGCGAGACGTTTTTTCCTTGGATAAACACCTGCCCTCGGGTGGGTAGTTCAATTGCCGCGACAAGCTTAAGTAGCGTGCTTTTGCCTGCTCCAGAGCGACCCGTTAAAAACGCCATGCCGCCCGCGGGAAGATGGAAGCTGACATTGCTCAGCGCTTCGCCACCTGCGCTGTAGCGCTTGCTGACTTGATCGAATCGAATCATGCGCCGTTCTCCGCCAACAGAGCCTCCACAAAATCTGCCGCGCAGTAGTGGCGCAGGTCTTCGACTTTCTCGCCCACGCCAATAAAGCGAACGGGCAGGGGCAGTTGGCTGGCGAGGTTTAAAACCACGCCGCCTTTGGCCGAGCCATCGAGCTTGGTGACGGCAATGCCGCTGATGCCAATTGCATCATGAAAGCTCTGTGCTTGGCGCAAGGCATTTTGGCCGGTGCTGCCATCGAGTACTAGTAGTGTCTCGTGCGGAGCGCTCGCAAGGCTTTTCTGGACTACGCGTCGGATTTTTTTCAGCTCTTCCATGAGGCCGTCGTGGTTGTGCAGCCGCCCTGCCGTGTCGGCGATGAGCACATCAATTTTGCGCGAGCGTGCAGCACTCACGGCGTCATGCAGAACAGCGGCAGCATCTGCGCCGGTGGCTTGGGCGATGACCGGGACGTGGTTGCGTTCCCCCCAGACCTGTAGCTGTTCGACGGCGGCGGCGCGGAAGGTGTCACCTGCTGCGAGCATCACGGAGAGGCCTTGCGCCTGCATTTGGTGGGCGAGTTTGCCGATAGTCGTTGTTTTACCCGAGCCGTTGATGCCGACGACGAGAATGACGAAGGGCTCGTCAGTGCTGGTGTCAATCTGCAGAGGCTCTTCGACCTGTTCGCCCAACTCACACAGTGCACGGCGCAGCCGCTCGTGCGGGCTGCCTTCGCCCGCTTTGACGGCTGTTAAAATACGTTCGGTCCCTTCCATGCCGATATCGCTAGAGAGCAGCAAGGCTTCGAGTTCTTCGAGCGTGTCTTCGTCGAGTGTGCCGCTACTAAACAAGCGGGTAATTGCACTGCCCAGGGCGCTGCGACGCAGTCGCTCGGTCAGACTTTGTTTCGGCGTAGAATCTTGGCGAGATTTGCCAAAGCGGAAAAAGTCCATAGTGTTACAAGCGCTGGAGATAGCATGAATCGTAACACCCCGAGCAAAGCAGTACAGGCGCGCATTAGCGGTGGGCAATGGCGTGGCCGTCGCTTAGTCGCGCCGCGACTGCCTGGGCTGCGCCCCAGCGGTAGTCGCGGGCGCGAGGTATTGTTCAATTGGCTGCAGGGGCATATTGCTGGTGCGCACTGTCTGGACGCTTTTGCGGGCACGGGGTCTCTCGCCTTTGAGGCCTTGTCGCGTGGGGCGGCTCATGCGACGTTGCTAGAGCAAGACCGCCGCGCTGCCGCGGCACTGCGCGCGAGCGCTGAGCAGTTGCAAGCTGAGGCAAAGGTACAGTGTGTCGATGCGCTAGTCTGGCTGCGAGCAGCGGCAGAGCCTCGCTATGACATCGCGTTTATTGACCCTCCCTTTGATGCACAGCTATGGGCAGCAGCCTTGTCGGGCGTCATGCCGTGGCTACGCCCTGGTGCGTTGCTCTACCTAGAAATGCCCGTGCAAAGCGATCACACATCGCTCGTGGAGTCAGACCGCTGGACGATACGCAAGCAAAAGCGTTTGGGGCAGGTGCATATGCTGCTGCTTGAGCTTGCCCCGCTATAAAGGGGGGCGCATAGCAGTGAATACGTGTGAATACGTGTGAATACACGTACTATCTGGATCTGATCCCAGAGTAGGCAGCCTGCGATGAGGGCAATTTATCCCGGTACGTTTGATCCCATCACACGGGGGCATGTCGACATTGCGCGCCGTGCTGGACGGATGTTTGACGAAGTGATCGTAGCGGTGGCGATAAGTGACGCCAAAAATCCGTTATTTTCGCTTGAAGAACGCGTAGAGGTTTGCCGGGAGTCTTTGCTCTGCATCCCCAATGTCAGTGTGCAGGGTTTTGAGGGCTTACTGGTCGACTTTGCACAGGCGCAAGCGGCTTCGATCGTGGTCAGGGGACTGCGAGCGGTGTCAGATTTTGAATATGAAATGCAACTTGCAGGAATCAATAGAGAGATGTCTCCAGAGATCGATACGGTGTTCATCGCCTCGAGCCATGAGTTTCAGTTTTTATCGTCGACAATGGTGCGCGAAATTGCCCGTTTGGGAGGCAAAGTGGAACGCTTTGTGCCCCGGGAAGTCGCACGCAGGTTACAGCACGGAAGTGGGGTCTGAAGTATGGCGCTATTGATTACTGATGACTGCATCAATTGCGATGTATGTGAGCCAGAGTGCCCCAACGCTGCGATCACCATGGGTGAAGAAATCTATGAAATCGCGTTTTCATTGTGTACAGAATGCGTCGGGCACTACGAAACCAGCCAGTGCGTAGAGGTTTGCCCGGTGGAATGTATCGTGATAGATGCTGCGCAGCCTGAGACGCAGGCGCAGTTGATGCAAAAGTACACAGGTCTCATGGCGAAGAACGAACCTAAAGGATGAGGGGCGTGCGTCGAATTCTTGTAGAGGACAGTCGAACTTTGCATAGGCTTGGGCAGCGTAGGACATATGGATAGAGGACAGAATTTTACTGTTTCCGATGCGAGTCGCATGGGTAGCATACTCAAATCTCTAGAACGCAATCGAACCATGCTTGGGGTCAATTTTCGTGGCAGCTCCGAGTTTGCCAATACGATGGTCGTGGGAGTTGATACTGCGGGGCGCACCGTATTGCTCGACGAATTCAATACGAATACCGCTAATGACATGGCGATGCGCGGCAGCATCTTTTCGGTGCGCGGCAATGACCAGGGCGTGGACATCTTCTTTAGCAATGTCCGGGCGATCAAAGTCGCCAAAATTGAAGGCAATAAAGCCTACCGTGTGGCCTTTCCAGAGTCGATGTCCTATAAGCAGCGTCGCGACGGATACCGAGTGCAAATCGGCGAGATGATGAATCTTATGGTTGAGGCGATGTTCACCTTCGAGGACGAAGACGAGGACGGAGAGTTTTTTGACCGTACCGTCACGCTGGATTGTGAGCTGTCTGATCTCTCGGTCAGCGGTTGCCGCGTTACGACTTTCAAGGTCAAAGAAGTGCCGCTACCCGATGCGGTGCCAGTGACGTGCAAGTTACGTTGGATTGTCCCCGACACGGAGCAGTCTCTTGTTGTCGAGGGCGTGATGCGCCATTTTGTGCACAATGAGCATCGCGAAGTCCTGCAAATTGGGGTTGAATTTATCGAGCTAGAACAACGTATCCAAGATGAGGTCGACCGCTTTGTGATCCAGGCGCAGTTTATTGCTCGGCGCGAGGCCGCTGAACGCTAAGGCCTGTTAGTCCATTAGGTTTGGCACTTCGGACAGTAAAAACTGTTGCGCTGGGCAATGATTAGCGAGCGAATACCTGCCGCGCAGTGCGAGCAAGGCTCCCCCGCATTGGCATAGACGCGCAGTGTCTGCGCAAAATACCCCGGCTGCCCATCGCTGTTGACAAAATCACGCAAAGTGGTGCCCCCCATGGCAATGGAGTGCTGCAAGATGCGTTGGCTTGCTGCCACGATGCGCTCGCACTCGGCGCGGGTCACCCGTTGCGCTGGGCGCTGTGGGCGCACCCCGGCCTCATAGAGGCTTTCGCTGGCGTAAATATTTCCAATTCCCACTACCACTTTGGCATCCATCAAGACTTGCTTGATAGGCACACGCCGCTTGCGTGTGGCACGAAACAAATAGTCTGCGTGAAAATCTGGCCCTAGCGGCTCGGGGCCCAAGGGGGTGAGCAGGCGCGCGACGGTGGCCTCATCTTCCCATAGCCAGTAGCCAAATCGACGAGGGTCGTGGTAGAGCACCCGAGCCTGTTCTAGTTGCATCACTACATGATCGTGCTTGCGTGGCAGGGACGGGGTGGTCTCGACGCGCAAGCTGCCGCTCATGCCCAGGTGTACGACAAAGCGCCCTTGATCGGTGACAAAACGCAAATACTTGGCGCGGCGCTCAATATCGAGCAGCGTCGCCCCAGCGAGTGCAGCGATGCGAGAGGGAATGGGCCACCGAAGCTGAGGCTGGCGCACGTCCATGCTAAGAATGCGCTGATTCTGCACCCACGGGGCGAGGCCACGGCGGGTAGTTTCTACTTCAGGGAGTTCGGGCACGGACAACCTCGCGCGAAGAGCTTGGTCTTATTGTGCCAGCCCCAAGGCGCGTGCGGTCTCGGCACTGAGTAAGAACTCGTAGTCAGCCCCCGGCGGTTGCAAGGCATAGTCGCCGGCCAATTGACGCAAGGCAAAAACCTGCTCCTCGTCGCCTACTCGCATGCTCAGGCTCAGGGCATCCCCTGTGCTGGCGCGTTGTATTGCATCGGCTTGGTAGCGCTGCCAGGGCGCTATGGGCAGTATGGTGGAGCCGAGCTGCACGCGGTTGGTGTGCTGCGGCAGCAATACTCGACTCACAAATCCCCCACTGTCTGCGCGCAGTAGCTCACTGTAGCTGGGGTCAATTTTGCCGACCTGGCCATTGCTGCGAATCCACTGCCATTCGCCCAAGGGGTCTATAGCCCCGAATTGGATCTCCCAGCCCGGCGTGCGAAACATCACGCTGCGCTCGTCTAGGCCGATGCTTTGCGGTGCGATATCGTCGCTGTTGCGCTTCACGGGTGAGCGCGCGCGCAGCAAGGACAATACGGCATCAATGCGGTCAGAGTCGGCAGGAGCGTTAACAGGCTGTAACATCCTCCATGGCCCGTGGCTGCCGTCGTCATGTAGTGCGCGCAGAAACTGCATGTCAGATTGTGCTGGTCGCTCTATGCTAAAGGCAGTCAGCGTTGTCGGGAAAAGCGACGTTATCGCCTCGCGCTCGGCGCTTGTGCGTTTGTGGTAGTCATCCCACACCACAAAGGCGAGGGCTACGAGGCCGATGTAGATCAGCACATTGTTAAAAAAACGTTGATTGCGGCGCATACTCTGAAAATGGGTTACCTTTGCTCGCGCAGTTTGCACTCGCGAAAATTGAAACGGAGAATGAGTCTTATGCTCACTGGTCTACTTGATGCCACCTGGTGGCAAATGACTTTGTATGTTGTGATCACTTGCCACATCACTTTATTGGGTGTGACGCTATACCTGCATCGCTGCCAAGCGCACCGCGCTTTGGAGCTGCATCCGGTGGTGTCGCACTTTTTTCGCCTCTGGTTATGGCTGTTCACCAGCATGGTGACCAGGGAATGGGTGGCAGTACATCGCAAACATCATGCCCGTTGCGAGACCGATGAAGATCCACATAGTCCTCAAGTGCTGGGGCTGGGCAAAGTGTTGCTCGAAGGCGCTGAGCTGTATAACAGCGAGACGCACAACGAGGCGACCGTCAAAAAATTTAGCGTAGGCTGCCCCGAGGACTGGGTTGAGCACAATGTGTATCAGCGCCACCAAAATCTCGGAATCATGTTGGTCCTAGTGTTTAACATCTTGATGTTTGGCATGTTGGGGATCACTCTTTTTGCGTTGCAGATGCTCTGCATCCCTGTGCTGGCGGCAGGTGTGATCAATGGCATTGGACATTTTTGGGGATATCGCAATTTCGAATGTGACGATGCGGCAACCAATATCGTCCCGTTTGCGATCCTCATCGCTGGCGAAGAACTGCATAATAATCACCACGCCTACCCCAGTTCTGCCAAGTTTTCCATGCGCCGCTGGGAGTTCGATGTGGGCTGGATGTATATCTGCGTATTGCGCGCGCTGGGCCTCGCCAAGGTGCGCCGCGTTGCGCCTCGCCCGCAATTAGACGAGAAAAAAGTACAGCTCGATATCGATACAGTCAAAGCCCTGATTGTCAGTCGCATGCACGTGATGGAGAGTTATGCGCGCGGTGTCATCAAACCCGTGCACCGCATGGCAATGGTCGATGCTGATAGCCGCGAGCGCGCGACGCTGGCTGCGGCGCGTAAGCCCCTGATTCGCGCAAAGGCGATTTTGGATCAAGCGGGTTTGGACAAGATTGCAGCGGCTATTGGGCTGGATGAAGACTTGGCGACGGTGTATGAATTTCGCACGCGTCTGCAGGCGATATGGTCGATGGCGGGGGCCAATCATGACCGCCTAGTCAGTGCCTTCCAGGAGTGGTGTGCTGAGGCAGAGGCCAGTGGTATCGCCTCTTTGCAAGAATTTGCACAGCGCCTGCGTGGCTACGCGATTGCGTAGCGCGTAGCGGCTTCTCTGAGAAGCCATCGCGCACAAAAAAGCCGACATGCAGTCGGCTTTTTTGTGCGCGTTACATAAGAAGACTATTTGATTTTGGCTTCTTTGTAGATCACGTGCTTGCGCACTACGGGGTCGAACTTTTTGAATTCGAGCTTATCCGTGGTGGTGCGCTTGTTCTTGTCGGTGGTGTAGAAGTGACCCGTACCGGCAGAGGAGACTAGTTTGATTTTGTCACGCATGGTGTAAGTGCTCCTTAGACCTTAATGCCGTTAGCGCGAATATCGCCAAGAACGGTGTCAATGCCTTTTTTGTCGATGATACGCATACCTTTGCTAGAGACACGCAGCGACACAAAGCGCTGCTCAGTCTCCACCCAAAAGCGGTGGTTGTGGAGGTTGGGTAGGAAGCGGCGCTTGGTCCGGTTGTTGGCGTGCGAAACATTGTTGCCCGTAACAGGACGCTTCCCAGTAACCTGACATACTCTAGACATGATCAAGCTCCGAAAAATGAAACAAGAAAATATATAGAAAATCCACTTATTTAGCAAGAAAAAATCGCACCACTTGTGATAGCGTGGGGCGTTCTTCTCGTTATTAGAACCCGCTGTGGACCAGGTTTTCATTCAACAACTACAAGTAGACGCGGTGATTGGCGCGTATGACTGGGAGCGTGAGATAGAGCAGCGCCTGCTGCTCGACGTGACCATGCACTGCGATATCAGCGCTGCTGCACGGGGCGATGACCTCGCCGAGACGCTCGACTATGACGCAATAAGCCAGCGCATTATTGTTTGGATTCGCGAAGCGCGCTGCCTGCTGATTGAGGCGGTTGCCGATGGCCTCGCGCGCTGGCTACTGTCTCAATATCCTATAGCCAAAGTCGATGTGACGGTCTACAAGCCTGGAGCGGTGGCTGCGGCGCAGACCGTGGGCGTGCGGGTCACGCGGGAGCCTGACTAATGGGGCCAGCGCTAGAGCATGCTGCCTGGCTGGCTTTGCTGCAGGGGCTGACCGAGTTTCTCCCGATCTCTAGCTCTGGGCATTTGGTCATTCTGCCCCAGCTCTTGGGCTGGCGAGACCAGGGTTTAGCTTTTGATGTGGCAGTGCACCTAGGGACGCTGGTGGCGGTGATATGGGTACTGCGACAACGCGTTGTGGCGCTCATCGGT
>CAKZUS010000215.1 GCA_937921805.1 uncultured Granulosicoccaceae bacterium | reverse complement strand
TCGCCGATCTTGTCCAAAACGCCGGTAAAAAATATGTTCTTTAACTGCGGTTGGGGAACAGGGGGCTTCAAGGCCACACCAGGTTCGGGGCATGTGTTTGCTCATTCCATTGCTCAAGGCGAGATGCACCCCATTGCCGCGCCGTATTCGATAGATCGCTTCCATAGCGGCGCCTTGATCGACGAAGGGGCAGCCTCTGCCGTTGCCCACTAGCCCTGCCAAGAGAATCCAACATGTTGATGATTGATTGTCCCTGGTGCGGACGCCGTGACCAGAGTGAATTTAGCTGCAAAGGCGAGGCACATATTGCCCGCCCCGTAGATCCCTTTGCCCTGAGCGATAAAGAATGGGGGGACTATATCTATACACGTAGCAACCCCAAGGGCGAGCACGCCGAGCGCTGGCTGCACAGCCAAGGCTGTCGGCGTTGGTTCAATGCGCTGCGCAACACCGTGAGCGATGAGTTTATTGTGACCTACAAGCCCGGCGAAGCGCGCCCAGATACGAGCGCTGCAGCGTCTGCGGAGGTCTCGCCATGAGTCAGCGCTATCGTCTTGCGGGTGCCGGCCGCGTCGATCGCTCTAGTCCGTTGTCTTTTGAGTTCAATGGCAAGCAATACCAGGGCTATCGCGGCGATACCCTGTCGTCGGCCTTGCTCGCTAACGGTGTGCACCTGATCGGGCGCAGCTTTAAGTACCACCGCCCTCGCGGCATCATGGCTAGCGGCTGGGAAGACCCCAATGCCCAGGTGCAGCTCGAATCTGGCGGACACACTCTGCCTAATACCCAAGCGACTGTCACCGAACTCTACCCGCATCTACGCGCCACCAGCCAGAACTGCTGGCCGAGTGTTGAGCACGATGTGGGGGCGGTGAACAGTGCGCTGTCGCGTTTTTTTGTAGCGGGGTTTTACTACAAAACCTTCAAATGGCCGCGCAAAGCCTGGGAGCCTCTCTATGAGCGAGTGATTCGCCGTGCTGCGGGTATGGGCAAGGCGCCAGCAGAAGAAGATCCTGATCGCTACGAGCACCAATACGCGCATTGCGAAGTGCTGGTGGTGGGCGGTGGAGTCGCTGGGCTGGCGGCCGCGCGCGCGGCGGCAGACAGTGGCGTGAGAGTGATGCTGCTCGATGAGCAAAACGAATACGGCGGCGCGCTACTGGGCAGCAGCGGCGAGAGCATCGACGGCATGGACGCGCTCGACTGGGTTGCGAGCACGGTTGCGGCGCTACGCGAGAACCCGAAGGTCACGCTGCTTACGCGCACGCAGGCATCGGGCTATTACGACTACAACTATCTGGTGGCGACCGAGCGAGTCACTGATCATGTGGGGCCACAACCCACCGCTGATCAACCGCGCCAGCGGCTGTGGAAGATTCGCGCGCAGCAAGTGGTGTTGGCCTGTGGTGCGATTGAGCGCCCGCAGGTGTTCGCAGATAATGACCGCCCCGGAATACTACTGGCCTCGGCGATTCGCCACTATCAACATCGCTATGGCGTGCTGCCCGGCAAAGCCTTAGTCGTGTTGACCAATAACGATAGTGCGTATCACACCGCTATTGATGCCGCCGCCGCCGGAGTGCATGCGACGGTGGTCGATGTGCGCCCAGCTGAAGATATCGGAGCGGCAGATCGCGCACGCAAGGCGGGCGTAGTGGTGCTGGAGAACAGCGCCATTACGGGCGTTGACTACCGCGTGAAACGCGGTATCCGCAGTGTCGCAGTGCACCGTTTAAGCCCTGACGGTGAGAGCCTTGTCGGGGGGGCGATGCACATCGATTGCGACCTGATTGGCACCTCTGGGGGCTGGTCACCGACGGTTCACCTGCACACGCAAGCGCGCGGTAAGCTCCACTGGTTGGATGAGCATCTGTGCTATGTGCCCGCCCAATTGGGTGGCAACAGCAATCCTCGTCGCAGTGCGGGCGGGTGCAATGGAGCATTGGGTTTAGCTGAGGCCTTGGCACAAGGGCACGCGGCGGGCAGTGATGCGGCTCGCGACTGTGGCGCTACTACGGCGTCGGTGAGCGCCCCGGCGGCACAGAGCAATGACTTCACCCTAGGAAAAATACGCCCCCTATGGGTGCTGCCTTGCGAGCACCCTGTGGGCATGGGTAAGAAAAAGCACTTCCACGAGTATCAAAACGATGCCACCGTCGCTGATGTGCAGCTCGCCCACCGCGAGGGTTTCTCATCCATTGAGCATCTCAAACGCTATACCAATACGGGCCGTGGCACGGACCAAGGCAAGCTGACGAACGTCAATGGTATTGCGCTGATGGCGCAGGCACGGCGGCAAAATGTCCCCGACGTGGGCTTCACCACGTTTCGTCCCCCGTATACGCCGCTGGCGTTTGGGGCGGTTATTGGGCAAAACACTCACGACACGTTTATTCCTGCTCGCCCCACGGCTATGCACCCTTGGCACGTGGAGCACGGAGCGGTGTTTGAAGACGTCGGCGATTGGAAGCGCCCCTGGTACTTCCCGCACTCTGGCGAATCCATGCACGACGCGGTACAGCGTGAGTGCAAAGCCGTGCGCGCTAGCGTTGGCGTGCTCGACGCCAGCACGCTGGGCAAAATTGATATCAGCGGCCCCGATGCGGTGCGCCTGCTAGAGATGGTCTACACCAATGCCTGGCAAAAGCTGGCAATTGGGCAGTGTCGCTATGGCGTGATGTGCAATGAGCATGGCATGGTCTTCGACGACGGTGTCACTACGCGCCTGGGCGAGCAGCACTTTCACATGACGACGACCTCAGGCGGCGCCGCGCGGGTGCTGGAGTGGCTAGAGGAATGGCTACAAACCGAGTGGCCAGACTGGCAGGTCTTCTGCACCAGCGTGACCGAGCAGTGGGCGGTGGTCTCGCTCAATGGTCCCCGCGCTCGCGATGTGCTGGCCAAGCTGACGGATATCGACCTCGACGAGGAGTCGTTTGGCTTTATGCGCATGCGCGAAGGGCAAGTGGCGGGCGTAGAGGCACGCATTTTTCGGATTTCGTTTACAGGGGACTTGGCCTACGAGATCAATGTTCCTGCGCGTTACGGACGCTACGTCTGGGAGCAAGTGATGGAGGCCGGGGCGGAGTTTGATATCACGCCCTATGGTACTGAGGCGATGCACGTCTTGCGTGCTGAGCGTGGTTTTATCATCACCGGCCAAGATACCGATGGCACTGTGACGCCGATGGATCTGGATATGGACTGGATTGTGTCGAAGAAAAAGCCCGACTGTCTGGGCAAGCGCTCTTGGACGCGTAGCGACACCGCGCGTGAAGGGCGCAAGCAACTGGTGGGGCTGCTGACGCAAGACCCTGAAGAAGTCTTGCCAGAGGGTGCGCATATTGTCTCCAAAGTCTTGCCCAAGCCACCGATGGAGATGCTCGGCCATGTGACGTCGAGCTATTACAGCCCCAATGCGGTGCACAACGGCTCCACGGGACGCTCTATTGCCATGGCTTTGCTCAAAGATGGCTTTGCCCGCCTGGGCGACACCGTTGATCTTGCGCTGATCGACGGGCGTCATGTTCGCGCTAAAGTCGTCAAACCTAACTTCTTGGAGGAGGCCGGTGATGCCTGAACCTCGCACAACTCACCCGCTTCCCGAGACAGCACTGCAGGCGCAGGGCCTATGCGTGAGGCGCACGCAGTGGCTCGGTCGCTTATCCGTACGCAGTGATCATCCGCAGGCACTAACACTCCCGACCCGCATCGGCGAGGTGCGCGCTTGTGACTGGGGGCAGTGGCTGTGCCTGGGGCCAAATGAATGGCAGCTGCGCTGCGAAACCTCGCGCTGTCGCGAGATTCAGGCACAGATTCAGGCGCCGCATCACAGCGTTGATGTCAGTGACTACTACGTGAGCATGCTCCTCGAAGGGCCACGCGCTCGCGAGCTGATCAACAAAGGCTGCCCGCTGGATCTCAGCGGTGCGCACTTGCGCGGTGGGGACCTGCCAGTAGGCGATTGCGTGCAGTCGCATTTCTCCAAGTCCAACATTGTGCTGTGGGCACGTAGCGAAAACGAGATCGAACTCTGTGTTCGCTGGAGTCATGCGGAGTATCTCTGGCGGTATTTCGCGACGGCGATGCGAGGTTTTTAGGCTTTCCTTGCCAAAGTTTCGCTGACGTGGCGCTCAATTTGCGCCACAATCAGTCCTTAACGGTTAAATGGTAGTGACCATGCACAGTGCACAGTGGTGGGGATTCGCATTGATGCTCACTGGCGCCTCAGCGCAGGCGATTGAGCTGACAGACTACGTCGATCCGGTCAGTGACTACGATGCGGCCTTTCTCGACGGAAGTTTTGACTACAGTGCGGGGGCAGAGCAAGCCCAACCGCGCTATGACATTGATCTCAGCGCCTCCTACGAGCGCCAGTTCAGCACCTTGCCACGCACCTGGTCGACCTCGGCTCAGTGGATGACTGCTGCGAGTCGTGGCAGTGACGACGGGGCAGTGCGCGAGGAAGACACCACTGTGCAGCTCTCTGCTGCCGTTGATAATTATTTGCCCAATAGCGCTTATGCCTTTTGGTTTGGCAGTGCCAGTGCGGCCCTGGAACGGCGCACGACAGAAGACGACAACTCGCGCTTTGATTTGTCTTCAGGAATGGGATACGGGCGCGTTTTTGATGCAACGCCCCTGGCCAAAGTCCTACGCCTAGAAGAAGAACTGCGCTCCATCGGCACACTGCGTGGGAAAATGGGCGATGACGTGTATCTGGAGCTGTCCAAAATTGTCGCCAAAGAGAGCGAATATCAGAACCATTTCACCACCGGGGCTGGCATTGATGCTGACTACAAGGCAGAGATGGTCACCGAGATTGAGCGCGCCCTCAAACGCGCAGAGCTGATTGATCAACAAGCTGGCCTGGGGGCCTTGGGCAGTTTGCGCATCAGCGAGACCCTATTCGAAGAGCAGATTAGCGCGCGCGCGCATGGCTGGGTTGTGCGTGCTGGTGTGGCATATACCTCTAGTGAGTTAGAGGCGGTGCGCACTGATGAGCCGGCTTTGAAGCTGCAATGGCGCTACGAGAAGCCCTATGGTCATCGTGGGCAGCTCAGTAATCAGCTCGCGGGCACGGTAGGCGAACGGCGCAAAAGCGTACAGAATACGCTGCGCTATACCTATGAAATCTCCGATACACTCGACTGGGAAAATAGTTGGTCTGCACTGCGCAGCGAAGACGACGCGGCCAGCACGACCAGCCACAGTTTGGACTCGCGCTATCAGATCCAGCTTGCGCAGCAAATCTACTACGACGTGGGGTTACGCTTGACGTGGCTGGATGCTATGGAGATGAAAACGGACTTCACGATGGGAGTGCGTTATCGTCTGAAATAGAGACCATCGGCTCTCTATTTGGCAGTGTATAAAAAGTATAAAAAAAGGCAGCGGAGACGCTGCCTTTTTTATGGTACTCCACACTGCAAACCCAATGTTTGCAGCATGAATATTCCTAAATATGTCTAGCTCGTTGTTGCTGCACCAGCATCCGTGCGCTTTTGCTCTAATGTGCTGTAGTA
The DNA here is from genome assembly GCA_937921805.1 of uncultured Granulosicoccaceae bacterium. GTDB lineage: Bacteria > Pseudomonadota > Gammaproteobacteria > JABXHR01 > JABXHR01 > CAKZUS01. The sequence continues at coordinate 1,751 of CAKZUS010000215.1, read as the reverse complement.
GCGCTCTAGGTGGCGGGTTTGGATTGTCTGCATCAGGCCTTGATCCCGCATCGCTTGCAGCGCTTTATTTATGCGGAACATCGTTGTTGTCGCTTTCGGGTTGAGGCGGTGGGTAATGATGTGTAGCCCCTGCACAGTGGCAAAGCGATCCATCTCCACGACGGGGTGCTCAAGCGACAAAGTGGCCAGCGCTTCGCGGCCTGTGAACTCATTTAGGGACACCAAATCGACTTCGCTGCGATCCATCATCTGGAAGCAATCCGCGACGGTGCGGGGAGTCACGAAGGTGAAAGTTTCTCCCGGTTTGAGGCCTTGTGCTTCGAGGTCATGAGTGAAATAGCCCTCTGGGCGACAGACCTTGAGGTCTTTAAAGTCGGCTAAGACTTTCGGCTCAATATCGCTGTCAGCGCGGCGGAACATCAAGACCAGCATCTCAAAGACAGGGTCAGAGAAGATGAAGTCGCAGCGGATGCGCATGGAGTCGCTGAGTTGGCTGGGATCGCTGCAATCGGGCTTGAGCCAGGGGAAGCCCAGATCGTAAGTGCGTCGGCTGAGCAAAGGGTTGAGGTGCGCACCCCAGTCGTTAATCCAATCGATTTCGTAATCGAACTGGCTCGCTTGCAGTGCTGTGGCGACAATCTCGGTGGCCATGCCGCCTTCGGGGAGACCCTCGTCAGTGAAGGGGCTGTAGTCCGTGCCGGTGACCAGGGTCAACGGTTGACTCGCTGCGCGCGACAAAGCCGCATTTATGATGATAGGCGGCTCGGGCTGCGCTGCGGCGGCAACGCTTGCTTGTGCGGCAGTGGCCGGAGCTGGGGTTGGAGCTGGGGTTGGAGCGACTGGAGCCGAAGCCTGAGAGGAAACTGGGGCAGCGGGTTGCTGCGCGACTTGCTGTGCTGGCGTGCCGTCTGGGCACGGCATCTCTAGGCTCATTCCCGGAAAAATTCGCCCTGGGTCGCTACCTATTAGCTCGCGATTGGCGTAGTAAACAAGCGGCCAGTTGTTGGCGTTTTCATAGGCTCCCACTGCGATTTGGGTGAGAGAGTCATTGGGCTGCACGGTGTAAGTGGTGCCGCATTCAATCGTGGCACCATGGGCCGCCCCAAGTCCAAGCAGTGGCAATACTGCTAGGTAAGGTAAAAAAGGGTGTTTCATGTAAAGAGTATCCTCGCCGTCTCTATGTTCGTAAGATTTTGTGACATGCTCCTCAAAAGTAAACGGGGCGCAAAGACTTTGCACTATTTCTCGTACGCATCCTGAGCGTTCGCAGAAAAGTTCTTTTCACGAAAGTAGGTGTTGTAACGTAATTAATTAGAACTCTGTAGCAAGAATGATTTTTATGTCTTTTACATTACAAAGTGGAAACCTCTATTTCGTGTAATTGCAATGGGCGTGCTGCGTCCTCCAAGAGAATCGGGACCCCATCACGAATGGGATAAGCCAAAGCACTGGCACGGCACCACAGCTCGTCACCCACTCGTTCGAGTGGGGCTTTGGTCACAGGGCAGACAAGGGTAGTCAAGAGGCTTTTTTCGATCATCAGATGGTGCTCAATGGGCTTGTTCGCATTGTCGCAAAATTCCGGCACACTGAGCGTCTGACTTCGTTTTTAGGATGGTGTTCATGTCGTATTTTCAATCGCGCCGCTCAGCAGTCATGGCCCCCAATGGGGCAGTGGCGACCAGTCAGCCTCTGGCAGCACAAGCGGGTTTGGATGTACTGCGCCGTGGAGGCACTGCCGCCGATGCAGC
>CAKZUS010000214.1 GCA_937921805.1 uncultured Granulosicoccaceae bacterium | reverse complement strand
GTGCGCAGGCCAGTTCGAAGGAGTGACAGCGAAAGCGTTCGCCTGAGGCCAGCATTCGTTTGATATCGGCAGGGGTCCATCCGCCGCCTTTCGGGTCGGTAAAGTGCGTGCCGTTGTCGGTGAGGACGGTGTGGATCGTGTAGGGCACGGCTGCGATCAGACGGCGCAGGAAGTTCGCAGCGTCCCGGCGTCCCACGCGCTCGTGCAACTCGGCGAAGGCGAATTTGCTCGTCCGGTCAATGGCGACAAGCATATAGAGCTTGCCTTCCTTGGTGCGAACCTCGGCAATGTCGATGTGAAAGAAGCCGATCGGATAAGCTTTGAATACCTTCTTGGGCTTGTCGCCTTCGACGCTCGGCAACCGCGAAATGTCGTGCCGCTGGAACAGCCGGTGCAACGAAGAGCGAGTAAGCTGTGGAATGCTTGCCTGCAAAGCATACAGGCAATCGTCAAGTGGCAGCAGCGTATGCCGCCGAAACGCCACGGCCAGTGCTTCCTCTTCTTTGCTTAGAACTGTAGAGGCGGCTCCTTCGGTCCCATTGCAGCATCCGTTACGCTGTCACGCTTCCTCCACTTCGCGACTGTCTTGGGGTTGAGCCCGTAGGTCCGGCTCAATTTCGCGACCGAAGCCGTCGATCGCTGTATCGCAGCTCGGACGGCGTGCGTCGTCGTGGCGCTTCCGTGGAGTACCTGACCCATAACTCTTCCTTCATGTGACAGCAGATGAATACACCATCACACTCCGGGACTAAACATCTCTAATTTGAATGCCTCTCGCTCGAGCTATCGCAAATACCTGATCAGTGCTCAACGGATACCGGTTCATCCAGACCGTGCTGACGGAGCAGCGCAACGCGGCGCGCCGATCTGAGGTCTTCCCGAACCATTTCAGCGCACATTTCCTGCGTCGTGATTTGAGGTTCCCAACCAAGTTTCTGTTTCGCCTTGGTGGGATCCCCGAGAAGGGTTTCAACTTCGGTGGGTCGGAAGTAGCGCGGGTCGATGCGCAGGATGACATCGCCGGGCTTGAGTGAGGGAGCGTCGTCGCCGGAAACAGCCTCAACGATCCCGATCTCTTCAGTACCAGAGCCTTCGAAGCGTAAGGTGACCCCCAGCTCCTTCGCGGACCACGTGATAAATTCACGCACTGAGTATTGTTTGCCCGTCGCTATAACGAAGTCCTCGGGCACGTCCTGCTGGAGCATCATCCACTGCATGCGCACGTAATCAAGAGCGTGACCCCAGTCGCGGAGCGCGTCAATATTGCCCATGTATAGGCAATCTTCGAGGCCTTGAGCAATGTTGGCCAGGCCGCGCGTGATCTTGCGTGTGACGAAGGTCTCACCGCGACGTGGGCTTTCGTGGTTAAAAAGAATACCGTTACAGGCATACATGCCGTAGGCTTCTCGGTAGTTCACCGTGATCCAGTACGAGTAAATCTTGGCAACCGCGTAAGGGGAACGTGGGTATAAGGGAGTAGTTTCCTTCTGCGGGGTCTCTTGCACGAGGCCGAACAGCTCTGACGTCGAAGCCTGGTAGAAGCGGCAGGTCTGCGCAAGCCCATGCACGCGCACCGCTTCGAGCAATCGCAGAGTGCCGATTGCGTCCGTATCGGCCGTATACTCTGGGGCCTCAAAGCTCACAGCGACGTGAGATTGTGCACCAAGGTTATAGATCTCGTCGGGACGAATTTCCCCGACCAGACGAGTGAGATTAGCCGTATCGGTCAGGTCACCGTAGTGCAGGAAAAGCTGCGGATTGGTGGAATGTGGGTCTTGATAGATGTGGTCAATGCGCTGTGTGTTGAAGCTCGAGGCGCGACGTTTGATGCCGTGCACCTCGTAGCCCTTCTCAAGAAGAAACTCTGCGAGATAGGAACCGTCTTGGCCAGTAATACCGGTGATTAAAGCGCGCTTCATAGCAGGACTCTGTCTATTTTGAAAATCACACCGAGCGAAACTCGGCAGGGGCATGGTTGTCGAGGAACCACCGATACGCCCGTTCAAGGCCTGACCGAATATCCGTCTTTGGTGACCAACCTAAGGCACGGATTCTACTGCCATCCATCAGTTTTCGCGGTGTCCCGTCAGGCTTGCTCTCGTCAATCCTGATTTCCCCCTCAAACCCGGTAACAGAGGCGATAGTCTGTGCTAATTCCAAAATGGTCATGTCCTCTCCAGAACCGACGTTGATCGGACCAGGCTCATCATATTGTTTTAGCAACATTACCAACGCTTCGGCGAGGTCATCAACGTAGAGAAATTCGCGGCGAGGCGTACCTGTCCCCCACAGGGTGGTGTGGGGCGCACGGGCCTCTTTTGCCTCGTGAAACCGGCGAATCAGACCGGGAATCACGTGACTTCCTTCAGGATGAAAGTTGTCGCCCGGACCATAGAGGTTTGTTGGCATCGCTGAGATATAAGAACGCCCATACTGACGCCGATAGGCATCACAAAGTTTGATGCCTGCGATCTTGGCAATTGCGTACCACTCGTTCGTTGGTTCTAGCGGCGCTGTGAGCAATGATTCTTCCTTGATCGGTTGTTCCGCGAATTTGGGGTAGATGCAGGATGAGCCAAGGAACATCAGACGCTGCACACCCGCGACGTGCGCGACATGGATCAAATTAGCCTCGATCATCAGATTGTCGTAGAGAAAGTCCGCTGGGTAAGTGTCATTCGCCAGAATTCCGCCCACTTTCGCGGCGGCGATGACGATGGCGTCCGGCCTCTCACGATTAACCCAGTCGTTGACCTCGCTTTGATTGCGGAGGTCCATCTCAGCCCGAGAAGCGGTGAGCACTTCGCAATTTTCGTTTTCGAGCTGGCTGACGACGGCGCCGCCAACCATGCCTCTATGGCCAGAAACGAAAACTCTTTTCCCAATTAGCGGAAAGATATCGATATTTGTGCTCATCCCCGGCTCCCATCCCCAATCGGGGCATTACTCGCTCCTTGCTGAGCGCAAAACGCCAGAACAAACTTTTAGCATCGGGTCAAGTCGTAAAGCCCTTAAAATACAGGAAACTTTCTATATCTTACAGGCGGTCCAGGTATTTAGTTACCGCAATATGATGGGTGGAATTTATTTGCCACCAGCTCTTTGTCATTCTCAACGCAAACACAGTCAAACAAATACTCGATATGAGCGCAGCGTGCGATTGGCACCGCCCCGGAAAAGGGCGTGATTTCTAAAACTTCGAAACCCTGCGCAACCGTCGCTAAGCGTAACAGCCAGCTAAAACTGAGAAACCGCTGTGTGAGTGCAGACAGTGTTTGCCATACAGTACTTCTATTAGGTATCCAGAGCGCCAAAAATGAGAGGGGCCGCCAAGGCTCAGCATGAGACGCGTTTTTGGGAACGATCCTATGATCTGGCTTTCCACGCCGCATATGAGTGGTACCGAGCAGGGGCTGATTGATGAGGTCTTCGCCAAAAATCTCGTGATGCCCCTCGGGCCAATGCTTGACCGGTTCGAGCAGGATTTTGCCGAATATCTCGGTGAGGGTGTTCACTGTTGCGCGGTGAGCAGCGGGACAGCGGCCCTGCATCTTGTGCTGCGTGCGGCGGGGGTGGAGCAGGGAGACGACGTCTGGACGACGTCGATGACTTTTGCCGGCGGGTCCTTCCCGATCCTCTATCAGGGCGCAACGCCGACATTCTTTGATGTAAGTCCGCAAAATTGGGGGCTGTGCCCCGAAATGCTCGCAGATGCCATGGCGCAGGCGAATAAGGCTAATACTCTCCCGAAAGCAGTGATTCCAACAGACCTCTATGGGCAGAGCGTCGATCTGGATGCACTCCAGGAAGTGTGCTCGACTTATGGGGTAAAGCTGCTGGTCGACTCCGCAGAGAGCGCCGGAGCTAACTACAAGGATCGAAAGGCCGGGACTGGCGGGGACGCCGCTATCTTGTCCTTCAACGGCAATAAAATAATAACAACGGGCGGCGGTGGGATGGTAGTCTCACGCGATGCCGAGCTGGTAGAGCGCTGCCGGTTCCTCTCGACACAGGCGCGCGATCCGGCGCCGCATTATCAGCACACAACCTATGGCTATAACTATCGGATGTCCGGCGTGGCAGCGGCGATTGGCGTTGGCCAGCTCGCAGTGCTGGACGACCGCATCGCAGCGCGACGGCGCGTTGGCGATCGATATCGCACGGAGCTCGGTGAGTTCGATGGCGTGTCATTCATGCCCGAACCGAACTGGTCGCATTCCTCGCGCTGGCTGACAGCCCTGACACTAGATCCTGAGACACTGGGTGTGGACCGCGAGCAGATGCGCCTGCACTTGCACGAAAACGGTGTGGAATCACGCCCCCTCTGGAAGCCGATGCATATGCAGCCGCTGTTCGAGGGAACGCGGTATGTCGGGTCAGGGATTGATGAGGAGATTTTTAAGCAGGGCCTTTGCCTACCCTCGAGCAG
>CAKZUS010000213.1 GCA_937921805.1 uncultured Granulosicoccaceae bacterium | reverse complement strand
CCTTGGGGCAACTCGTCATCGATATCGAGGCGGGCATGAGCGTCTCGGCCGCTATGGCCAAGTTCCCACGGGTCTTCCCGCCGCTCTACCTCAATGTGATTAAGGTCAGCGAAACGACAGGGCAATTAGACCAAGGTTTCTTGCAGCTGGCGGACTATATTGAGCGCGACTTTGAAAACCGCAAACAGATTAAAGCGGCACTGCGCTACCCGATGATCTTCTTGGTCACAATGGTTCTGGCTTTTGTCATCTTGAATATTTTTGTTATCCCCGCCTTTGAAGGGATTTTCGCCAAGCTCGGCAACGACCTGCCTTTGCCCACCAAAATCCTGATTGGCACCTCCTGGTTCTTTGTGACCTTCTGGCCTTTGCTACTCGGACTTAGTGTCATCGGCATTGGCATCCTAAAGTTCTGGGTCAAAACAGAAACAGGCGGACTCTGGGCTGATAGAGCAAAGCTGCGCATGCCTATTTTTGGCAAAATTGTACGCCAGTCTATGCTCGCGCGTTTTGCGCGAACACTCAGTATGACCTTGCATGCAGGCGTCCCCATGCTGCAGAGCCTCTCTGTCGTCTCAGGGGCATTGGACAATAAGTTTGTCGAAGGAAAAGTCGCGGAGATGCGGGACAAAATCTCCAACGGCGAATCACTGGTTCGGGCTGCGTATGCATCGGGCATGTTCACCCCTTTGGTCATGCAGATGCTAGCGGTTGGCGATGAGACCGGAAAAATCGACGACATGCTGATGCAAGTCTCCGACTACTACGAGCGCGAAACCCAATATGCCCTCGACGCAGTGGGGGCCAGTATCGAGCCGATCATGGTCGCAGTCATGGGCAGTATGGTATTGATGGTTGCATTGGGCATTTTCCTACCTATGTGGGAAATGTCCTCTGGCTCTATGTAGCGATATTAGGTCGCTCGCTTGCAATGCAGAGACCGTTTCTCTGCATTGCCATTGCCCGATCAGAAGTGCTGGGAGTCAACGCGCTCTACTGCAGTTGACTCTTATATTTTTTCATTGCTTGCTCGACGCGCTCAATCGAGACTTTTTCTATCGTGCCCAAATCTTGGGCAAACAGTGACACCCGCAGCTCTTCAAATTTCCAGCGTAGGCTTTGATAGGCCTCGCGCTGTGCTGGCTCTGGTGCGGGCAAGGCCACAAAGCGCTGCCACAATGGCACCAGCTCAGCGCGTATACGCCGGTCTTTGTCGGGCGCTTTGTCGATGCTATCCAAGCGCCGCTCGATCGCTTGAAAGTACACTTTAAAGCGCCGCAAACGCTCTAAGGGCGTCGCCTGCACATAGCCCACATAAATGAGCTGTTGCACCTGCTCTTGCACATCGCGCGCAGGCTCGATCCAAGCCAAGGACAAACTTCCACCAATACGCTTCGCCACACCACGCTGTGCCTCCAAGCCTTGGTGTACAGCTTCAGCAATTTCATTGGCGCGTGTTCCCAACAGCGGCCGTGCGCGCTCCAGCTCCGCCAAAAAAGCCTCGCGCTGTCGGGGCGGCTCGCGCCCATCGAGTAGGAGCTGCGCCAGGGCCGCGTTTATCATATCGTCGCGAATCGCCACTGCCGAACCAAAAGGCGCAAAGCGCAGCCCAATCGTATCGAGGTGGCTCATCTGCCGCTGCAAGGCTTTGAGCGTGGGGCGCAGCGCCAAAGCGTACAACTGGCGCAGCCCGTCGCGCATCGCAGCATTGGCCAATGCCGGCGTGGCAAACAGGCGCAAATCAACCGTGTCCTCTTCGCCGGCGACCAGCGCGGGGTACGCCGTAATCTTCGCGCCGCCCTGCTCTAGCTCCACCTGCTCGGGCAGATCCCCAAAGTTCCACTCCCGCAAGCCGCTGCGCTCAAAGCTTTGATCTGGCGCCGCCGCCAAGCTCTGCTGCGCCGCCTCTTGTAATTGGCGCTGCAACGCTGGTAGGTCACGCCCCTGTTGCAGCGTTTTCCCGTGCTCGTCGAGTACCACGAAGTGCATTTGCAAATGCCGTGCGAGTGCCTGCTCTTGCCACAGCGCATCCGGGACGCTCACGCCCGTCATGCGCTCCAACTGCTTCGCCAGCACCTGACTCAACGGGGTGTCGCTAGGCGCCACAGCTTGTAGGCAGGCCTGCGCAAAATCGGGAGCGGGGACAAAATGACGCCGAAAAGCCTTGGGCAGAGCTTTAATCAGCTGCGTGATCTTCTCGGCCAGCAAGCCCGGCACCAGCCAGCTACAACGCGCAGCCGACACCCGGTGCAGCAGCGCCAAAGGCACCAACAAACTCACGCCATCATGGCTGTCATCGGGGGCGAAGTGATACCGCAGCGGCAGAATCATACCGCCTAAGTCCAATTGATCGGGGAATGCCTCGGCGGTGATCGCCTGCGCTTCGTGGCGCATCAGCATATCGCGCTGATAGAACAACCCCCGTGGCTCAGTGGCCTTATAGCCGCGATACCATGTCTCAAACTGCGGCGCAGAATAGATCCCCTGCGGGACACGCTGCGCATAGAAAGCCATCAACTCTTCGGGGTCGATCAAAATATCGCGGCGGCGCTGTTTGTGCTCAAGCTGCTCGACCTCATCGAGTAGCTTGCGATTGTGCGCAAAAAAAGCTTCATTACTGCGGTAATGGCCCTCTACCAAAGCCTCGCGCAAGAAGATCTGCCGCGACTCTTCAGGATAGAGCGGCCCATAGTTGATCCGCTTCTTGGCATACAGAGTCAGGCCATATAAAGTCGCGCGCTCGTAGCCCCCGACCTGCCCGCGCCGCGCCTGCCAACTGGGTTCAAAGTGGCTTTTATTGAGCAAGTGCGCGGCCTGCGCCTCGACCCATTGCGGCTGGATTTGCGCCACAGTGCGCGCCCACACTCGCGAAGTCTCCGACATCTCCGCAGCGACGATCCACTGCGGACTGCGCTTAGCTAGGTGCGAGCCTGGGAAAATCTTGACCCTACGGCCCCGCGCCGCGAGGTACTCCCCCTTCTCAGCTTTGGGCTGCTCTGACTTGTGCGCGACGTTGCCGAGTAACCCCGCAAGAACGCAGCGATGGATCGCATCGTAGCTTGCCGCTTGGTTCCCCGGGCGCAGATTCAGTTGCGCCAGCTGATCGAGCAACTGACGACGTAGCTCTCTCCACTCGCGCATGCGCAGCGGATGGAGATAGCGCTGCTGACACATCTTGCGAAATTGGCTGTTTGACAGGCGCTCGCGCTGTACCTCGGCAAACGCCCACAGGTTGAGCAGCGCCATAAAGTCTGAACGCTCATCGCCAAAATCCGCATGCGCTTCGTCGGCGGCCTGCTGGTACTCGCGTGGACGCTCGCGCGGGTCTTGGATCGACAGCGCAGCGGTGATCGTCACCAACTCCTCTAGTCCTCCTTCGCGCTCTGTTTCTAGCAGCATCCGCCCCAAGCAGGGGTCAATCGACAAGCGAGCAAGACGGCGCCCCAAAGGCGTCAACGTGCGTTGAGCATCTACGGCCTGCAGAGCAAACAGCAGGGCATAGCCATCGTTGACATAGCGCGCCTCGGGGCGCTCGACAAAGGCAAAATCCTCGACCTCGCCCAGCCCCATCGCCTGCATTTGCAATACGACAGCAGCCAAGTTCGTACGCAAAATCTCTGGCGTTGTGAATTCGTCTCGGCTCAAAAAATCGGCTTCGTCGTATAAGCGAATGCACACCCCTGGTGCTTCGCGCCCGCAACGCCCTTTGCGCTGGTCGGCACTCGCCTGCGAGACCTTTTCTATAGGCAATCGTTGCAGCTTGCTGCGCACACTGTACCGACTCAGCCGCGCCGTTCCCAGGTCGACGACGGCGCGGACGCCGGGCACCGTGAGCGACGTCTCCGCCACATTGGTGGCCAGCACAATGCGCCGCTGCGTGTGCGCCGCAAAGACGCGGTTCTGTTCGGCGGTAGACAAACGAGCAAACAGCGGCAGTATCTCAAACCCGCGCAAAGACTTACTCTGCTGGCAAAACTTGACGAGAAAGCGCTCGGTATCGCGGATATCCCGCTCGGTGGGCAAGAACACCAAAATATCGCCCCCGACATCCCGCGCTAGCTCAGCGCAAGCCGCACCAATATCTTGCGCCGGATCATCGCTGTCTTCGGCAATCGGTCGATACCGCAAGTCCACCGGATAACTTCGCCCCTCAGCGCGAATGATGGGAGCATCATGAAAGTGACGAGAGAAGCGCTCAGGATCAATGGTGGCCGAGGTGATGATTAGCTTCAGATCGGGGCGCCTGGGCAGTAGCCGATGCAGGTACCCGAGCAGAAAATCGATATTGAGACTGCGCTCATGTGCCTCATCGATGATAATCGTGTCGTATTTTTGCAACAGGCGATCGCGCTGCATTTCCGCCAGTAAAATACCATCGGTCATCAACTTGATGGCCGTCGCCT
>CAKZUS010000212.1 GCA_937921805.1 uncultured Granulosicoccaceae bacterium | reverse complement strand
GACTATGTGCGGGCGCTGGAGTACGGCCTACCACCCAACGCCGGCGGAGGGATAGGCGTGGATCGCTTGGTGATGCTGCTCACCGATGCTGCGTCTATCCGTGATGTGTTGCTGTTTCCGCACATGCGCCCTGAGGCGTGACGGGTCGCGTGACGGATCGCGTGATAGGTCCGTGATGGGTTCGTGATGGATCGGAAAAATCTGTTTCGTTTTTGAGTGCCCCGCCCTCTCAGCCCCGCTACGACGGGGCTTTTTTGTGCCCGCAACTTTTGCCTGTCTTCGGCTTAGTGTGCTGAAAAAACAGCCAAAAGTGCAAAAAAATGACTCCTGCTTGGGGAAATGCGTAAATTCTCTAGCGTTCGAAGTTAAAGTGATATATAACTTTCAAAAAGCACTGTATCTAGCGGATTTTGAAGAATTAAGTTGACTTTTATACCGTACATCACTAAAAATATTGCATACGAAAAAATGTTATTGTGTAGCTTGTTGGTCCCCGTCGCTAGCGGCGCTGCGCAGAGCAATTCGGATTCGACCTACACGTACACGAACAGACGGCAAACGAATTTTTGGAAGGAAAAACCCATGGGCAGTAAGAAAAACGTAATGCTCTTGGCTCTCGCCGTAGGCTTCTCTAGCACGGCGGCGGCTCAGCAATTTAACGGACGCTGGTACGGAGGGCTTGGCGCTGGCGTCTCCACCGTGGAGCCGGACACCTCTGCAGTAGCAGGTGTCGATGTCACCGATAACTCGAGCACGGGTATCAGAGCCTTTGCGGGCTACGATCTGGCGCCGAACTTCTCTGTGGAGGGGTATTACTCTGACTTAGGTACGGCAACCCTGACGCCAGGTACGGGATCTGCCTCGCCTAGCGGAGATCGCGAGATTGGTTACCAAACCGTCGGTGTCAGTGGCCTCTACTACGTCTATAACCCCGCCGGCGGTCAAGCCATGACCAATCGCGAAGGCCTCAATGTTTTTGCCAAAGGCGGCATCGGCATGATGGACAATGGCGATAACACGGGAGTGACGGACGCTGAGTATGAGCGTATCGAAGACTTCCACTTGGCTCTCGGGCTTGGTGGCGAGTACGGCATGAAAAACGGCTTTGCCGTGCGCGCCGACTACGATAGCTATGACAAAGACGCGAAGCTCGCGAGCTTGAGTGTGATGAAGCGCTTTGGTGGTGCCGCAGCCAAGCCACTGGATGTACCTGCACCGGATCCTTATGTAGCGCCGGCGACGACACTGCCGCCAGTCGATTACGAGCCGATAGGCATTTTGCAGACCCCAGACCCGGTCTATGTTGGCACCATTGATTCAGACAATGACATGGTTCCCGATGATCGCGATGCGTGTCCTCGCTCCGATCAAGGCGTGAAAGTCGATGACTACGGCTGCGTATTCGGGGGAATATTGCAGGGTGTGAACTTCGAGCTGGACTCCGATCGCCTTACCAGCCAAGCTCGTTACATTCTCGATGGCGTTATTCGCGAGCTGCGTCGCTACCCGAATATTGATGTCGAAGTCGCTGCACATACCGATAACCAGTCTTCTAACGAATACAACATCGATTTGTCACAGCGCCGCGCGCTCTCTGTTGTGAATTATCTCACTGCAGGGGGCATTGAACGCAACAGAATGCGCCCACGTGGCTACGGTGAAGAGCAGCCTATCTTCCGTAACGATACGAAAGAAGGTCGCCATAAGAACCGCCGCGTTGAGTTTGAGATTCTCAATTACTAATATCGCATTCGTCTTGGGCCGCTACCGCTTGTTGTAGCGGCCCCTTTCTCTGCTGTAGCTCGTAGCCCTCTGCTACAGCGCTTATAGTATGGGCTTCTCGGTGATGACTGCGCCATCTTCGTCTACGTAGACATGCTGCCCTGGCGCAAAGCGGACTCCGCCAAATTCAACCGTGATGTGTGTTTGGCCTTCGTTGCGCTTCTCGCTTCTTCGAGGGTGGCTTCCCAGGGCTAGAACGCCAACATTGCTAAGTGCGATCTCTACGCTATCACGCACACACCCATTGATGATCAAGCCCGCCCAGCCACTTTGGGCAGCCAGCTCCGCCAGATTGCCGCCTAGCAGGGCGCAGCGCTTTGATCCTCCGCCATCGACGACAATGACTCGCCCCAGTCCGGCCTCTTGCAAAAGCGTTTTGAGTACGCTGTTGTCTTCGAAGAGTTTGATCGTGACGATATCGCCATGAAAGCACTGCCGCGCCCCAAAATGCTGAAAGCCTGGTTGGAGAACTTGTGCGGTGGCGTGGGCGTCGCAGATATCGGCGCAGGCGAAGTCAGTCATTTTTATCTTCCTGTTCGAGGACATAAGGGAGAGGGTGTTCTACCAAAAGCGTGTGATCCCGATAGAGATGGGCTGCGCCGTGGCGAAGGTTCACGATGGCTGATACCCAGAGGGCGCCGTCACAGTGCACTGCATCAACGACGGTAGCTTGTTTGACATCCTGCTCATCAGTGAGCGTATCACCGGCTGACGGGACGGTATGATCGCCTTGCGCGTGATAGGCGCGTAAACGTTTTTTCGGCTTGCCTAGATAGTAGGTGCGGGCAACAATTTCTTGGCCGGGGTAGCAGCCTTTTTTGAAATTAACCGCTCCATTGATGTCGAGGTTAAGCATTTGTGCGGTGTATTGTTCCTGGGTCTGGGCATCAACGCGAGCAAATCCTGCGCAGATGTCATCACGACGCCATGCACAGAGTGCGGCTTCGCTGGGCGCAGCAACGTCATTGCTGGGTGCGGTCA
>CAKZUS010000211.1 GCA_937921805.1 uncultured Granulosicoccaceae bacterium | reverse complement strand
TCGCTCCCGCTTCGGCGATGTGATAGCCGCTGATGGACACGGAGTAGAAACGCCGCACCGCGTGCTCCACAAAATACTCCTGCACATCGCCCATCATCTTGAGGCTGAATTCTGTTGAGAAAATGCAGGTGTTCTGCCCCTGGTCTTCTTTGAGAATATCGGCTTGGACCGTGCCACGCACGCGCTGTAGGGCATCGGCTGCGATCTGCTGCGCTTGGGAAGAATCCGGCGCACACCCTTCGCGCAGGCGATAGGCACTGAGCTGCTGGCGGATCGCCACATTTAGAAACATCGCCAACACTGCTGGCGCGGGACCATTGATGGTCATTGACACCGAGGTACTGGGATCACATAAATCAAAGCCTTCGTAGAGCGCCGCCATATCCTCAATCGTGGCGACGCTCACCCCTGCGTTGCCGATTTTCCCGTAGACATCTGCCCGCAACTCGGGGTCTTGTCCGTAGAGCGTCACCGAGTCGAACGCCGTCGAGAGGCGACTCGCACTGGCATGAGCGCTCAAGGCATGGAAGCGCCGGTTGGTGCGCTGCGGTCCGCCTTCTCCGGCGAACATCCGCGTGGGGTCTTCGTCATCGCGTTTGAGCGGAAAAACCCCCGCCGTATACGGAAAAAATCCAGGCAGGTTTTCTTGCATCAAAAATCGTAACAGCTCCCCGTCGTCTGCGTCGCGAGGCAAGGCGACGCGCGGGATCACCGAACCAGAGAGCGACTCTCGTACCAGAGAGGCCCCGGAGGAAGGGCTAGCAGAGCGGCTCTGATAAGCATCGCGCAGCGACGGCCACTGCTTTAAAAGTGCAAGACTTGCTGCAGACAGAGCTAGTGTATCGCGCTGCGCCAGTATGGATGCTGCGATGGCCTCATCGTTCATGAGCGATGCGGCGCTGAGCAAGTGCTGGCGCTGGCGCGCGATAGCGCTTTGCGCCTCCACTTGGGTGCGATAAGCGCGGCATGTGTGGGCGATCTCGCCGAGGTAGCCGGGTTTCACGCTGACTTGTGCCTGCGCAATATCGGCACTATCTGCAAGCCCACCGGGACTGGGTGCTAGCCCCTGCTCCAGCAATTGCTGCTGCACCGCCCTGTAAAGACGGGTCACGCCGGGGTCAGCAAAGCGGGCTGCCGTTGTGGCGTAGACCGGCATCTGCTCAGGGGCTTGATCAAAGGCCAGATGATTGCGCTGCCACTGCTTGCGCACGTCTCTGAGCGCATCGGGCGCGCCGCGCCTATCGGCTTTATTGATCGCGACGATATCGGCGAAGTCCAGCATATCGATTTTTTCGAGCTGACTGGCTGCACCGAACTCGGGAGTCATGACATAGAGCGAGCAGTCGCAGTGCTCGACAATGCCAGCATCGCCTTGGCCAATGCCTGGAGTTTCGAGCAAAATCAGGTCAAACTCTGCATCGCAGGTCGCTGCCAGCACGGCGTCGATATACGCGGGAACCTCGCTTTGCGCGGCCCGCGTGGCCAGGGAGCGCATGTATACGCCAGGAAACTGCAAGCTGTTCATGCGAATGCGATCACCGAGCAAAGCGCCGCCGGACTTGCGCCGAGTCGGATCAATTGCTATCACGGCGATGCGCAATTGCTCGCGATAGTCGAGCACAAAACGCCGGACCAGCTCATCCGTCAGCGATGATTTGCCGGCCCCGCCCGTGCCAGTAATGCCCAATACTGGCGCGCGTCGAGGAGCACGCTGCGCGTCTTGTTGGTCACTCTGCGCAGCGCCCCCCCTTGGCCCTTGCTCTTGCCCTAACTCTATGCGCGTAATGCGCTGACTAAGGCGCTGCCATGGGTCACTCGCGCTCTCGCGTTCGGCAGGCTGCGAAGCGCGCTGTAGCATGTCGTCGATCATGCCATCTAGCCCCAGTGATTGCCCATCTTGAGGAGAGTAGATACGCGTCACTCCGGCGCGGTGAAGACGCTCGATTTCCTCAGGGACAATGACCCCACCGCCGCCGCCAAAGACACGAATATGCCGCGCCTGTTGCTGCGCTAAGCGCTGCAACAGATATTCGAAGTATTCGACATGTCCACCTTGGTAGGAGCTGACTGCAATGGCCTGCACGTCTTCGTGAATCGCGGCGCGCACGATATCATCGACAGAGCGATTGTGTCCGAGGTGGATGACTTCAGCGCCCTTGGAGAGCAGCAAACGACGCATGATGTTAATGGATGCATCGTGGCCATCGAACAGGCTCGCTGCGGTGATAAACCGCACTGGCGCAGGAGAGAGAGAGTCGTGGAACATATGCGAGCCAAAAAAGCATCCAGCCCCACTGTAGCAGTAATTCAGCGCGTATCAAAGCCTATTGCTGGTCTGTTAACGAGCGGTAATTATTGCAGCGACAGCGCGCAGATTGCGCAAAAAATCGCTGCAAAAAACCTTATCCCTCTTGCGGCAACAGCACCACTTTTCCGCGTAAAGCGCCGGATTCGATATCGGCGTGGGCACTGGCCGCTTCGGCCAATAGGCGACGCTGTGGCGCAGAGACCGCAATCGAGCCTTGCGCCCAATGTTGCACCCATTCTCGCAGTGCTTCGCGATCAGCTTGCATCAACATCCCTTGCGTGTCGACTTTGCGATTCGCCTCTGCCACGGCTTCAGCGGTCACCGTCGGTAGAGTCACAACCCGGCTTCCTGGAGCGAGTGTTTTGACCCAGGCTTGCGCGACGACGCCCCCAATAGCGTCAATGGCACAAAGGGCATAGTCTGGGGCCTGCCAGTCATCGAGCGAGACAATCGTGACCGACTCGGCATCTAGGCGCGGGTCATCGACGTACTGCTCTCGATGTCGCACCAGCGCCGTGACATGGCTTGCACCTTGCCGCAGCGCCCACTGCACCGCCAAAGACCCCGCCGCTCCGCCCGCTCCGAGCACGACGCAGTGCGGCGTCACAGAAAAATCCAGCCTCGAGATAGCCTGGCTTGCGGTGAGTGCGGGAATCGGCAGACCGGCCGCCGTTGGAAGATCGAGCGACGGATCAAGGGCGACAAACGACACGGCATCGACCACGACATAGCTTGCATAGCCGCCCCCTTGGGTCGCAAAGCCCACCAGCCCTACAACGGGATCTCCCACCGCAAAGTCATCTACGCCCTCGCCCAGTGCGGCGACATAACCCGACACATCGTAGCCAGGCACCCACGGCAAATTCTCAGCGTTGGCTTTTGCTGCCCAGCCCAACCCTGCGCGGGTTTTCCAATCAATTGGGTTCACCCCGCAAGCGGCGACCTTGACCGCGATCTGGCCCGCCTGCGGCGCACGCGGGGTAATGCTCTGGTGCTGTAGCACCTGCGGCCCCCCAAAGGCGGTGATCGCCATAGCGAAATGTTCCATCTTCTCTCCTTAGAATTCGATCCCAGCCTGTGCCTTCACACCCTGTAGCTTAAAGGGGTGTTTTAGCGAACGGACTTCGTTGACCATGTCCGCCAAGTCCGTCAGCGCCTCTGGAGCATGGCGCCCCGTGACAATGACATGCTGCGAGCTGGGGCGGGCACGAAGCGCCGCTAGCACTCGTTCTTGGTCGATGTATTCGTATTTGAGAATGACGTTGAGTTCGTCGAGCACAATATGCTGCACGCTGGCATCGCTCAGTAGCCGCTCTGCTTCGGCCCAGGCGCGCTCGGCGGTTGCCACGTCGCGCTCGCGGTCTTGCGTCTTCCAGGTAAATCCATCGCCGATAGCCTGAAAATCTACGTTGTCAAAACGCTGCAAAACATCGCGCTCCGCGCTTTGCATGGCGCCTTTAATAAACTGGACCACGCCGACTTTCATGCCGTGCCCTACCGCGCGCAAACTCATTCCAAAAGCCGCACTGGACTTGCCTTTGCCGGTACCGGTATTGACAATAAGCAGGCCTTTTTCAAGCGTAGCTTTCGATTGTTTTTTCTCGTATCCGGAATTGCGTTTTTCGCTCATGCGCTTGTGTGCATCTGCGTCCACAACGACTCCTCAAAATTAATATTATCGGACTACTATAGCAAGCACCTCTAGCTGCTGAACAGCAGTTAGCGCAAAGTTTGCTTTAGCGCAATGCATTATGGCGAGTGCAGTGGCACACTATGCGCCATGCAATACCTCCCTCTTTTTGTTCGCAGTGACTCGCGCCAGGCCCTGTTTGTCGGCGCTGGCAACATCGCTTTGCGCAAGGCCCAAGCCGTCGCCCATGCCGGTATGGCCTTGCGGGTCGTGTCTCCCGACTTTATAGCCGGCTTTGATGCCTTGCCCTGCTGCGAGCGGGTACAGCGCCCTTTTCAAGAGTCTGACCTCG
>CAKZUS010000210.1 GCA_937921805.1 uncultured Granulosicoccaceae bacterium | reverse complement strand
GTTGTGGATTTTACACAAGCAAAAGAGCGTCAACGTAGAGGAGATGCACAATGAACACTAATCAAGTACTGGAGATTGGCACAACAGAGCTATGCGAGCGCAACAGCGCGGGCGGGGTTGATTGTCGAGTGTACGCCACGGAAGCCGTGCCACAGATCGGCTCCGCTTTGTTTGGATTGGTAAGCGACATGTGGAGCTATCTGGTGCACGGGCCGACTCACGACATAAACTTGGCCACGGGGCTATTTGTAATCGTGCTCTCTTGGCATCTGGGATCTCGCTGGGGTAGCAAAAAGTGAGCAATTGCCCCGCTTGTAACAAGCAGCTCGTACCCGCCCCGAGGCTCTGGCAACCGCTTTTTTCGTCGCAATGGTGCTGCGAGTTTCAGTGCATGTCTTGCGGCGCTGGCGCAAAATCGGAGCCAATGCCAACCAGTGGCGAAGCACTCGACCGTGCCCTTTCACTCGCTGCGCCAAGTGGCGCGGGTTGCTGTGCCTGTGCTTGCGCGCGCAAATGCTCGATACAGACCAGCGACGGCGGGGCAAGCTGCGCAGAGCGTCAGCCGATTGAGATTGCCGCGGGCTATGCAGAGAGCCAGTCACAACCGCTTGAGCGTAGCGCACCGGCTCAGCATGTCGAGCAGATAAGCGCGCGCTCGTATCAGTCAAGCCCCGTCGAGGCGCAAAGATCCGCGCCAACACCAGCGCGACAGCCGCGCCAAGTCGTCGCGCACACAACCGCACCGGCCCGCGCAGAAACTCCACGCGCTGCCCAGGTCAGCAAATCCGCGCCAGCCGCCGCGCCTGCTAAGGCAGTCCGACAGGTCCAGGCAGTCCCAAAGGTCCAGGCCGTCCAGCAACAGCGCACCGCGCAACCTGTCACCCAGGCAAGCCGCCGCGCAACGCCAAAGCCAGCCCCAAAAACAGCGGCCCCAGCTCCCGAGCGCAAAGCCCAGGCCCGCCAAACAGCCGCGCGCGCCAGTGCTCGGAGTCTGGCGGAAAGTAGAGCATCGGTAGAGATTGAGGCAATACGCGCACGACACAGAGCCAAACCGCAAGCCAAACCCCAGCCAAAAACAGAGGCCACTACTAAGCCACGGCGCGATTATGGCGCAATGCTTAGCAGTGCCGTGCTTTCGGCAGCATACAAAGTCAGCGACGCCTACTCATCCGCACGCGCGCAAACACGCCAGCCCGCTACCCCGCCCGCCCCCCAGGCCGCGCCGCCGCTAGAGGAAATAGACCGGATCTATGAAGGCGAGCTAGTCGATGACGATTTTGAGATCACGCCCGAACAATGGGCAGCGATCCAAATGTGGCCCCCTGAGCATCTAGCAATGCTCGATCACGCCACCCCCGAACAGCTAATGGCAATCGCCAACACGCCGCCCGAAGAGCTGGCGCAGTTTGATCAAGTGCACTTCGACGCACTGGAAGCGGGCGATGTTGTGATATCAGCAACCCCCGAAGACTTGCCAGCACTGCAAGAACTCCAGGAAATCAGCGGGGGCGAAATTTTGGCGATTGAGAGCGACGCCAACAAAGACACGGGTAACGATTGGCTCGAAGGACTCGCAGAGACTCCAGAGCCAGCGCCCGTAATGGCAGAGCCAGAGGCCGTGCAAGAGACAACAGACACCGACAGCAAACCCAGTGAGGCCGCGTAGATGCCTTTATATGTGCACCGACAAAACCAGACCATCCAGCAATTAACAGCCGCCGCCAAGGCTAATCCAGCCAGCGCGCAACGGGCTACGGCTAAGCCGATACCGACCATAAAGCCCCGCAAAACAGGCAAAGTTGCACAAGACTCGCAGCTAACTCTCCTTTTTTTGTGCAATATCGCCTGCTTTTCAGGCTTGCTCTTCACGCCGCTGCTGTCGTATCTGTTGCACTACGTCGGCCCTGTTGGTACGTTCCTGCTTGTCTTGGCGCCGCCGGTTGCGTTGCTAAGCGTCTTGCATGGCACGCCGTTACGGCTCGTTGAAAAATGGGTTTTCTTGGCGCTGGTGTGTGCGTTGTGTGGCCTGATTGGCCTGATTGACCCGAGCGAAGCGGGAGCGGTGGGGCGATTCGTCGCGCGCGCATCTTTGCAGTACGGCAACGCCGCGCCCCTGCCGCTGCTTGTGCTTGTCATCGTCGCGGGTGCTGGATTGTGGCAACACCTGTCACTTGTGCTTGCTAAGCCTGCGCTGATTGGCTGGCTGATTACTCAACGACTGGGGCTGTCCTTGCGGTTTGTGTGGGTATTTATTAAGGCCCTGTTTGCTGCAAAAAAACCGATTATCACAACCCCAAAGCCACAGCCCAAGCGGCGGACAACGCCAAAAGATTTCCACGCCATCCAGGCCGCTTTTTCAGCCCACGACGTCGAGTTGGCTGTTAAGCAAAAACTCACAGAGCGCCGCCGCTGGCTCTTTGTCATGGCCCCGGGTCCGCATGTCAAAATCAAAACCATCAAAGCGGCCTTGCCCGATGTAGCAAACAAAATTGCAGCGATCCTGCCCAAAGACTGCCGCGCTAATTTGACTTTATCGGCTATCGACGACCACCCCGAACACCCAGGCCATGTTTGCTTGGCTGTGCCACGGCCGCGTAGCGATATCAAGACATTCCAGCTTGAGGATGCGCTGAAAAGCCCAGAATTTCAGGCCGCCAAGGCGCAAAACGCGGGGGGACTGCCTGCAATCATCGGTTGCCACGAATCAGGTGGAGTGCATGTGGCAAGGATCGGCACCAGTGATACGCCGCATTTGTTTTATTGTGGCGGGACGGGAGGGGGGAAAACCAACAGTATGAAAGCCACGCTGCTGTCAATGATTGCAGCATCTCCGCCCGAACGCCTCCAGATTATCGTTAGCGATGGCAAAGCGAACTCCCCCGATTTTGCGCCGTGGATTGGTGGCCCGCACTTTCCCAGCACGGATATATCGGCAAATGCCGCCAACGTCGCTGCAAAGCTGCTGCTGTACTGGACGGAACACCACGCAAAAGTCACCGCCCTGATTATCAAGCACGGCGTAAGTAGCATTGTGGATCTCCACAAAATGGGGGTGCAATGCCCCTATACATGCTTTGTAGCTGATGAGTGGAGCGCCATCATCGAAGAAAACGGCGGGGGCCGCCCCAACGATGCACTGATTGAACTCTATATGGCCGCGCCTCGGGGCGAAGACTCCGAGTATGAGGAAATTGACTCGCCCGATGCCTTGCGCAAGCTCACTACGGGAAAGTTTCTCAACAAAGTCGCCCAAGGCATCGCCAAAGTTGCCCGAAGCTATGGATTTTTGCTCTTTATCGGCACGCAGCGCCCTAGCGATGA
This sequence comes from uncultured Granulosicoccaceae bacterium, assembly GCA_937921805.1. Classification (GTDB taxonomy): domain Bacteria; phylum Pseudomonadota; class Gammaproteobacteria; order JABXHR01; family JABXHR01; genus CAKZUS01. The sequence continues at coordinate 11,294 of CAKZUS010000210.1, read as the reverse complement.
AAATCTACCCAAGGAGCTACGCGGCGCCATGACCACCAAATGTATCTTCCGCCTACCTCAAAAAGGTGAGGCCATGATGGTCAATGCCCCCGAAGCGATTAACTTAAAAGGTAACGGAGACATGATCTACGTCTCTGGCGGAAGCGAGCACCGGTTACAGTCGCCGCTAGTCACCACAATCAAAAAGGCCGCCTAATGCAAGCCGATTATTGGTACTACGTCGCGTACTACGTCGGCTTGTATGTGCTCTACAAACTCATACAGCGCCTTTTCTTCTGGCGAGCCACACGCGTCATCGACGGCGATACGGTGGACTTCTCCCCGCCCCTACTTTCTCGATACTGGGGAAAAGTTAGGGTTCGGTTTTACGCGATGGACGCCAACGAACTACGCCAGCCCGGGGGGCAGTGGGCCAAGCAATGGGTGCAGCGCAAAATGGGCGGGAAATACTGGCGACTGGCAGAGATCAAGTCAGGCGCCTATGGACGAAAAGAGGCCAAAATTAGGAGCATATGGCTCAATCGGGACTATATCCGCGTGATGCTTAAGGCTGGCGTCGGCACGCTCGACCCGCGCTATGTCAAAAAGCGAGACAAGGCCCGATATACTTCCGCCATGGCGAGCGCGCAACGATGGCGGCGCGGCCGATGGAGCCGTCGTGAGTGGATGGCATCGCCGAAACGTTACCGGTAGCCACGCTCTTTCGTTCGTAGTCTTTCGTTCTTGCTTAATTTCTTTCTTGCGCTTTCTTAGCTACGCTCTCCCAGATACTGCGCTTGATTACTTCGCCTTGAAAAACTGCTCAATACCGCGAATCGTATGGATAGACGGCACGGTAACCGGCACTTGCGGAAACAGCGAGTTATAGCCGTTGAAGGGGACAGAATCACTCGCGGAAGACGGGCGTGGGCTACGCATGCGCTCCGGCCCCTTGTCCTTCAACTGTTGCTGTAGCTGACCAAACTCTTTTTGGTAGCCTTTCATAGATTCCGCTCCTTCATTCATCGTAAAGCGCCTGCAAATGCTCGCAAGCACTCTCGTCAGGCTGACGGTATTTGCGCTGCTCTTCTCCCAGTGTCCAGCGTTTTACGAGCGAGATAGGCACGTCGTGCCCTCGATTTTGAAGAGCTTCGCGCAAGGTCGTAGCATCCCATTTATTTTTGCGCAGAACCGCCCAGACCAGCCCGCTAGTGTGCGTAGTCATCGACTATTTTCCTAGGGTCATGCTCGTGACCATATTTTAAGGTAAGTGCGAGCGCCACGAGGGCGGGGCCGGTGATCTCCCTACCCTTTGCAGGGTCTTCGTTCAAAATCCGCCGAATCGTCCCCCCGTTGGTTTTTGATCCAGGCTTCTCGTAGCCCAGGATTTGCGCCATTTGCGCGCCGCTCAGTCCATTCTGAGACATGTAGCGACGTATTGCTTTGCGCGCACTGGCTGCGCCTGTTCTTTTCTCTTCAAGCTCAAACGCAATCCGCAAATCCCTCTCCGAGTCAAACAGCCCTGCGGGTACCGGCTTGTCTTTAAGGTAGGCGTGTAAGGTCGCTTGATCTGTGACCGATTCGGGCAGGTCTGCGGCCTGTATCAAGGCCTCTACGCTATCCGCTCGGTGTACCTGTAGCTCTGGGGTGATGAGTATCATCATAGTGGTGCCTGTCTGTACACCATCTTGTTTACGCCGCCTGAGCGGGGCCGAAGCCCCGTCACACCCTCCCCTATAAGGAGAGATCCCGGGAACCCAATTCCTCTTCGATAATTTCGAGAAGGTCCGCATCCGTCAAGCGAGAGAGCAATTCAGCGGCGATTTCCGCGCTGGTCTCAGCGTCGCCAAAGTAGGCTGGAGCGGTAGGGAAGACAGGGGCGATGGCGTTGTCAAGATGTTGCATGTTTATCTCCGTCTTGTGGAGGCCCGTTGCCTCTCACTTGTATATATAATAGCGCGTTTGGTGCTATATGTCAAGCTAAAATAGGTTTTTTATACGCTGTTTCATATATTGATAATAGCGCGTTTGGTGCTATTATGTATCTAACAAGCAACGGAGAAGATCATGCAAATTTCAGTGAATGACCAAAGCATAGTGACCCAGCTTTTACGTGACCGCGAAAGGGATATGCAGACATGCCAAAGTCTTTCGAATTTGCTTCAAGATAAGGTGGATGTGCTGCGATTTGTTGTGGAGCAAGAGCAATACAAAACACTACGGACAACGGGAGATTTTCGCAAAGAAATAGATTCAGAGTACTGGCGCCGTTTAGCCAGCGCCACACCACTACTTAACCGACTTCCAACTGCACAGCGTGAGCGGTGGAACGAGGCCATAGAGACGCGCACAACTCCAGAATTCACGCTCGATGCTATTGCAGGTACCGCCCAAGACATCTACGAAAACCGGAGCCAACACATGGTCGACTTGGCGCTTGAGGTGTGGGACAAGATCAAGCCACGACACAAAACAAACGAGGCGAAAGGGTTTGGATTGCGGTTCATCATTAGCGGGTACCAGTTGCACTACTGGCATGGCAATGCGGGGTTTGATGCGCTTCGCAGGCTTATCAATCTGGTGCTTCTGCAGCCTCACGACGGCGACATCTCTACCTCTCAGCTTATGCAATATCTCGTGGAGTTTTTACCAGGGGAATGGGTCTATTTCGACGGTGCATCAATGAAGGTAAAGGCCTGCAAGAACGGAAATATACACGTGCAGATTCATCCCTCGCTGGCATCTCAACTTAACGAATTACTCGCTCAGGGAATGCCTCTCGCTCTGCCCAGGGAAACGAAGGCCGGTAAGAACTGGAAGCCTATGGAGGCCTTAGAAGGCTTGCGACTGAGTGATCAAAACCGGATTGCATTGCTTTCGCTCGGTGTGCAGAGCGACGATGCGGGGTGGTACATATGCCACCGTGGTTTTGAGCGAGACGACCCCGCATTAACCGTGCTATTTGAGAGGCTGGGTGTGAATTGGGACGGAAACCGGCCACGCATGGCTTCTGACGTGTCCTACGAGCTCAGATTAGCCGGACTATCGGGAATCGTAGAGAGGCGCTAGCGCGCTCCTCTGCGCCACTCCCAAGGCGGGATCTGCTGCGCCTCGGGTAATGGCCACAGCCCACGCTCAAACTCCCGAGCGTCCGCCTCAGCGGCGATTAGGTCCACATCATCAGTATATTGACGATACACCCAGGCCATGCCTTGTTCGACCAAAAAGCGATTGACCCAGGCTTCACCGACATGTATATCAGCGATCCATCGCCCATATCTATCCTGCTCTACGGCAACGTAGCGAACCTCTCGACCTGCAACCATATCGGCTAGTGCTTGTGTCGCACGGCGGTAGTACGGGGCACCGCGCTCAGGTGTATCAATTCCGTTGAGACGCAGACGCAGTACCTCGTTGCTATCTGTCAATACGTCGATGGTATCCCCGTCGATCACTTTGACGACTCGATCAGCGAGTACGGGGCTATTCAAAAATGCAATGAGAAGCAGTAAATATTTCACGGGGTTCTTCCTTGATTTCATAAACACATCGCCGTTTCATAGTCTCCCTCTGATATCTGGAGCGCTTCGAATATCTGACGGCGGGTGACGGGCCGGTGCTGAGAGTCCGTCCAATCATCATTAATCAGCGCGCCCGCTCGGTCAATAGCTTGTATCGCCCGATACAGGCCGATCTCAGTCTTTCGCGTCGTGGCTGCATCCACAATAATGCCGTGAGTCTCGTGCAGTTGCTTAGTGATAAGCGCAGCTAACGGGGGTAACTCACAGGACGCATAGCCCCACTCGATCATCGTTTTTGACATTTGTATGGCAATTTGTCCACACGCTTTGCTCACTTGGTCCATCGGCGTAATAGGCACCACGTTGTTCATTGTTTATTACTCATTGTTGATAAATAGGGGTAAAAATCTTGCGGGCCAAACCGTTCTACCGCCGCCACATACCAGTCCACGGCGGGCCATTCGACTTGCGTCAGCATTCGCTCAAAAATGCGCACCACTTGGTACTGCGTGAGCAAAATATCGTTACGGTACTGGCACAACACGTCGTGCACTAAGCTCGCGTCATAGGTCCAGGCTTTGCCGTTGCGTAGTGGGCCATCTGGCGTGCCGATGACAGCTACAAACGGCCCGAGATGTAATACTTTTTTTGGGCTGCAACCGTCCCAGGCGTAGCCCTTTTTAATCGTTAATACGCCGTTTTCACAATCCACGAACTGCAGCGAAAAAGTACGCGTTGCTAGTTCGTGAATTGTGAATTTCCGGTCTTCTTCAAGTCGGTATTTGTAGTGCTTAATCATCAACTCAGCCCTTTGACCACAATATTGATCTTCACCGTGTCAACGTCGTCATACGTTACGGTGTACGTGTCCAAAATCCCGTAAATCAGCCTGCTTTCGAGCGGGTCGCCTTGCCCATTGTTAAAGTCAAAAATGGTCGGCATGGCCCGTACATCGTCGAGGATTTTGATTACTCGATCACTGTCCGCGCGCTCTACTTCGATCTGGTCGGTAAAATCAGCGGTAGCGCTGCGGCGCACTAGCGACGGCTGCCCGAACTCGTCAATCTCGATTTTCGAGAAGTCCACAAACGCGCGCTTGCCGCCGTAGACCACAGGACCAATATCTTGAAAATTACCGCTTATCACTAAGCCAACTTTGGCGGGGTCGGGGCCGTTTGAAGTGATATCCACCACCCACAGCGATGTGGTGCCAGACGGTGCGGGGCGAGTCAGCATCAGCGCTTTGTACTCCCCCGATGGGTGCATGCTCGACGCATCCCACGGCGTAGGGCCATAACCCGTACCGCTGTACCCGTACAAGTCACCCTCGCGCCCGCGCAGAGAGACACTGCCTCCCGATGCTTGCAATATCACCAAGCTGTCTTGTGTGCCCACACTGACTGATGATATAGACAGCTTTATGTTGCCAAAGCGCTGCGCCTGTGTCGATGCGAAATCATCTCTTAGCGCTTGAATGAAGTCTTTGCGAACGTACTCCCAACCCAGCCCAGCCCCCGGCGGGTCTCCTGGAAATCCTACGCATCGCCAGATGTTGCCCTGATATTCCACATGTTGGTTCAGCGACTCGTTGCCCTCCCATCTGGGGCAACGATTACCGCTGTGGAATGTCTCGTCTGCGGCGCTAATATAAGTACCACCCTCCACATTAGAGTGGGGGTAGGTGAAGTGCGCATGCGTCCCAGGCATCAGTACCATCATGCTTGCAACCTCAAGCCATCACGGTCCCATTTTTTGGCGTAGGTGTTGTGCTCCGCCTGCGCGGCTACCATCTTTCCTAGCAGGCCCGATAGCTGCCCGCTCATGTCGTCGATGCGCTTAGCCAGTATTGCCATTTGCTCGTCATTGCTCGTACTGGGTTTTGCTGAGCCAGCGAGCCGCGCATTGATAGAGGTCAGCTCCGTCAGCGACTGCTCTGCAAGGTCTGTTTGCCTCGCCAGCGCCTTGCCTGGATCATCGGCAAACACATTCGCGACGGCCGCTGCACTGGCAAGCTGCGCATCGAGCGCGTTCATTCTCGCTGCGTACTCGCTCGCGCTGCTCGCTTGAGAGCGTAACTGTTGCGCATAGTCGCCCGCTGCACTGGATAAATCACCAGCCTTCGTAATATCCCCAGCAAACACCCCCCGCATCAGCTCCGAGAATTCCGCGCCCGCATTGGCGGCGCCAGACCCCGCAAAAACACCGGCCCGCGCTGCGTCTATCGCGCTCGCGGCGTCGCTCCACTGCTGCGCCTCGGACTCTAGCTGTGACAGCGCCCCCGCTAGCCCCAGCGCCGCTGCCGCTGCCTCGCGCCCCGCGTCGCTTGCAAGGTCTTGCGCATCCACATAGTCTCGCAAGCCCTGAAGACTGGTGACATTGGCGCCGTACTCACTGGCAAAGTCCGCTACGGACTGCTGCGCCGCTGCGATGTTTTCAAGGTCGGAGTTAATCGCCAATCGCGCCGCCGCAATGTTGCCAATGTCTTGCAGCCCCTCCAGGTCGCCAACATTGGGCAAGACTGCGGCGATCATCTCGTTACCGGTCTTGTCAATCCATGCTTGGAGTTTCGCTTGTGCGGCCTCTGCGTCCAGACCCTTTAAATTGATCGACCCCGACGCGGTAAACTCTGCAAGGGCTGAGTCAACGCTTACGCCCAAATAGTCCCCCGCCGCCTCAATCGCGGTTTCGTATTGATCAAACATGGCGTCGATGGCGTCATCAGTCGCGGCGTCAATAGCGCTGGTGCTGGTGTTGCTGCTACGTATCAGCCCAAACAGTGCAGATTTCGTAGTACGTGTTGACTCGGTGCCGCTGGCGTCGCCTTGCGCGTAGCCAATATCAAGCGTTTGCCCTGTCACTTTGCCTTTGCCAAAAAGCGCCCCCAGCGTCGAGCCTGCTACCGCGCCCAGCGTCGCGCCCAGCGTTGCACCAAACGGCCCGCCCATCGCCATACCCAGCGTGCTCCCCAGCGTGCCGAACATGGGGTTGCTCGTGCTCGATATTGAGGCAAACGCCCCACCGCCCAGCCCCGCCAGTCCGTAGGCCCCGTTGCTATATTGCCCAGCATTGCTGAGCACACCGATGCCTGTTGACGCCAGAGAGTTACCAAACCCATTTCCGCCCAGCATCTGGAGCGGGTTAAATGTGCCGTTTTCTGTCATGCCGTCGCCTATCGCGGCATTAATGGCGAGCGTAACGGGCGTGGTAGTGGCTTGGCTGAGCATGCGCGTAAGCATCGACTCAAAGCCTTGTTCTATCGACTCAAACGCGCCATCTGCGTCGCTCGCCATATTCGCCCAGAAGCCATCAGTCGCCGCGTTGAGTTCGGTCACATAACCGCTCGCGATTTGCTCGTTCAGGTCTCGCTGAGCTTTGGTCGCCTCTTGTGCGGCGCTCTCTATAGAGCCTATCTGAGAAGCCAAACCTAGCGCCACCGTTGCGGCCTTGCGCCCCGCATCGCTGGTGAGGTCGAGCGTGGTTAGATACTCTCTAAGCTCTGCAGTAGTGTCAATGGCCGCCTCGCCAGTGCGCCCAAGGCTGTCGTTAAACGCTTGAATTCTCTGCGCATCGCTCGCCAGCCCCAATCCGCTGATTTGCTCGTTAAGGTCTTGCTGCGCTTTAGCGGCCTGCTCTGCGGCGGTCTCTACTGCGCCAATTTGTGACGATACGTCTAATGCGTGGCTCGCTGCTTTGCGCCCCGCTTCGCTGGTGAGGTCGAGCGTGGTTAGATACTCTCTAAGCTCGGCCGTAGTATCAATCGCCGCTGCGCCCGTGTGCCCGAGACTTGCGTTAAACGCTTGCACTTGCTCGGCGTCGCTGGCTAGTCTGCTAATCTGGCTGCTTAACTGTTCAATCTCGCTAGCGGTTTTGTTGATTGATTTGTCAATGCCACCAGTATTGCCGCCGAAATTGCGGCCCCTGTCATTGCCTAGCGGTCTATCAACTGGCGGCCCGTCTGGCGCATTTTTCAAGCGATTCTGCAGGTATTCCAGCTCTTTTTCAGCACGCTCTGCTTCAGCGTTTAGCTCGTTTTGGCGGTTAAAGTAGTATTGGGCATTCAGCCCGTGCGTTAATGCCGCCCTGCCGCCGGTCATGCCGCTGGACTGCTGCTGGCTTTCTATGGATTTTCGCCACTTCTCGCCCGCTGTCTCCGCCTCAGCGGCTAAGCGCTCAATCTCACTGGACGTGGACGCAATCAGCGCCTGAATAACTGGCTTAAATTGGGTCGCGCCCATCAGCTCGCGGCGCACTGACTTGATTCTGACAATTTCAGCCGTTACCGCGTCCTTTTCTTCGGCGGTGGCGCCGGTTTTCTCCAACTGCGCTAGCTGCGATTGTTTCTCGTTTATCGCCAGCGCCGATGCTTGGATTCTGGCCGCGATATTGCGCCCTATCGCTGCAGTCTCTGCGTCGGTCGCGTGCGCAAGCTGCTGCGTTACGTCTTTAACAAGTCCTTTGGATGTGGTTAGGTCACCATTAATACGTGCCAGCGACTCCGTAGCAGACTCCACCCCAAACAGCTCTTCACGGTACGCATATAGCCCCAGTCCTACCGTGGCGATAACCCCCACAGGGCCACCTAGCACCCCCATTGCCGCACCTAAAAACGCCGTAGAGCGCGACGCGGCAGAGGTGGCGGCAGTCAGTGCCGTAGCGCTCGCGGCGGCGCGGCCATTGGCTGCGGTCATTGCGGTAGCGGCGGCGGCGGCCCGCGCCTCCGCTTGCGCCAGGTTATCCAGTGCAAACGCCGTGGCGGTTGCCGATACCGTGCGCCGTGTCTGTACGCTTGTCGCGGCGGCAGCGGCGGCAGTAGCCCGCGCATCGACAGTGGCCCGTTGCAAGATGTGGCGCGCTGCGATTTGCTCGGCGGCGGCGCGGCGCTGCGCTTGTAGCTCGGCAGTGTGATTAGCTTGTGCACTGGCTAACGCTTGGCGCGCGTCCTCGGCGGCGCTGAGGCGGTTGCGGGTAAACGCGGCGGCGGATGAGGCCAGGGCACCGGTCAGGCGCCCACCTATCGCCACGGCCAACATTCCCACTACGCCGGAGATGGTATCGAGATTGTCCGACACTGACACCAAGGTGTCACCAAAAGCCCCCACCGCGCCCGTAGCAGAGTCATTGCTACCCACAAAGGTCATCATATTGTTATTGACGACGTTCATTTTTGTGGCGAACGTCGTAACAGACTGTGCAAAGCGCGTGTCTATTTCATCGGCAAAGCCTTCAATCGAATCTATTAATATCTGCGACGTTATCCCGCCCTGACTCGCTAGCACGCGCAATTCGGCACGCGTGCGCCCTAGCTGCTTTTGGAGCGCCTCCAGGACTATGGGCGCATTCTCGCTGACGGCTCTAAACTCGTCGCCCATCAGGCTGCCAGAGTCCAGCGCCTGCCCGAGCTGGAGCACCGCTGCCGCCGTGGTCGATGCCGCGCCACCGCTTGCAGCAAACCCCTTGCTTAGCAGAGACGTGACATTTAAAACCCGCTCTTGCGATACGCCCAAATCTTGGGTGCTGCGCCGGAGCTTGTCATATAGCTCACCCGTCACTTGCAGAGGCTGCGTTGCTTGCTGCGCCACGGCGCTAACTTGGGCAGTTACCGCTGCTAGCTCGGCGCTTGTGCTGGTTGTACGCCGGAGCGAGTTTTGATATTGAGTCCAGGAATCCACGTTAGATATCAACGCATAGGCGCTGGCCCCAAGCGCAACCGAAGCCGTTGCCAGTGCTGCCGTTGCTTGCTGAGCCGCACGCATCTCCCCTGACATGCTGTCTATACTTCTGCTGGTGCGTCGAGACTGTCGCTCCACACCGCCTAACCCAGACTCTGCACGCCCGCTGCTGCGCTCCAGGCCCCGCAACGCCCGGTCTGCTGAATCAGCGCCTTGCTGCTCGATGCGCAGCGATAGCCCTACAATTTCATTCACAATCTCTCGCTCCTGGAGGGGTATAATTCGTAACAGACGTAGGACAGTTACTAGGGAAAGCATCAATGAAAGAACTCATCGCCGTAGTCCTACTTCTCGCCTTGGCAACGGGTGTGTACTTGGTTCGTGATTACTATTTCAACCCCGAGCGCGACGCTATTAATCACGCTCAAAATATGATTCGTGACATGGTTCGCGACGGCGAAAGCACTCGGTTCCGAAACTCTCGCCAAGTGCGTTCCACTTCCTCTGGCCCGCTAAAAGTCTGTGGAGAGTTCAACACCAAGAATGCTTTCGGTGCGTATGTTGGGTATCAGCAATTTGTCGTTAGCACTGCTAACGGTGCAGCCGAAGGCCCACTTGTTGTGCACATACGCGATACGCAAGCGGAAGCCATTGAAACAGCGCTCAATAAGCCCGAGCTAACCCGCGCCACTTTCAAACTGGTGTCTTCAGGGTGTTTTGACTAAGCATTATTGATCCTCAGCCTATCAAGCTGCATGAGTGTTTTAGTCTCGAAAATAGACAGCGCCCGCCCCGTCATCTGCGCCCAGGCCCCTAGCTCAACATAAGTCAGATTGACCCCGTTATACGCTTCGCAATACCAGCGCCACAGGTACCCGAGAGCGTTGGGCGCTTCGGGTTGCTGTAGTTCTGGGGGTGGGGTTTTGAGCGTTTTGGCAACGTGCTCTAAGTGGCGCCGCTTACTTACGCCGCGCTCGTCCGTCTTGGCTAGCTGGATTTCGCTGCGTGCCCAGTCGATGAGTCGGGCGCGGTCCTCGGCAAAAAATTTGCAATGTTACCCGCAAACTGATCAATCTCACGCGCAAGGCTCGGCGCCTCAAAGCACAGCTCTGCCGCCGCCTCTGGCGTCAACTCGGCATCCAGAGACCACCCCACGACCAGCGCCGCGCGCAAACTCGCAAACGCACGCCGAGCCGCCTCGCCCCGCTCTTTCGGGTCTTTGATCGCCTCAATAATGGCTAGCGTCTGTTGATACTTGCTCGAAGCTCGTTGAAACTCGTCGCTATCTCGCCCGATGATCTCCAGATAGTGATCTGTAATCTCCCCTTGCGGGGTAAATAATGGCATTTTGCGGGCATTAGACGCTGCCGCGCGCGTATAAAGGTCTGAAGGCTTCACGTTGTTACCTGCTCGAAAATTTGATTACGTTCTGCTGCGCTGATGGTGTAGCCTGTGGCCGCCTGGATGGCATCGACATGTGGCATGCCGTCAGCGGTCAGCCCCTGCCCCAACGTCACCATGTCGCCCACGGCAATCATCAATGTCAGGCGCCGCGTCATCGCTGCCTCGGCGCTGGCTAAGCCCGTTTTCATGGACTCAAACGCCGCCGCATCGCCTGAGCGTACTGCTGCAATAGCCTGTGCCTCGGCCGCGTCGATGGTGTCAAGCGCGGCGGAAAACGCCGCATCACGGGTCTTGACGCGCTGCGCCCACTGCTGAGCGGTGTAGCCTTTCGCAGACGCGAATTGTTGGTAGATGAGCTGGTCGGACTGAGTGAGTTCTGAGCCTGCTAGGATTTTTTCAGCAACGGCCTTTTTCTTGGCGTAGGTCGCGAGGGTTACGGCATCGGCGCCGCCTGAGACTTTGGCGCGGGCGGTTGTGGCTTCGGATTGGATTGCGGCGATGGCTCTCTCAGCCTCGGCTGACTGAATCAGTGGTTCATATATGGAAGGTTCAATTCCCATGTCATCAAGCACTACGCGGTCGGCGGAGACAGGGGCATCGTAACCAGGAACAATGATCGTTAACTCATTCATATTGACTACCTTTGTGTAGTGACAGTTGGAGCGATGCGCTGGGCGTAAGGGATAGGTGCTGACCACAGGCAATAGTCAGGGTTGCCGTG
>CAKZUS010000209.1 GCA_937921805.1 uncultured Granulosicoccaceae bacterium | reverse complement strand
AAAAGAACACGGCATTGGCGCAGCAGCTAGCGCTTTACGACACTAACGCCCCCACAACGGCTTACGCTTCTCCAAAAACGCACTCACTCCCTCCAACGCCTCGGGATGCTCCCATACTTGTGCGAGGGCTTCTATCGAGTGCTCGATGGTGTCTGCATCAATCTGGGGTCCCATAGCGCGGGCGAGGCGTTTGGCGGTGGCGACCGCGTGGGGGGCAGTGTCGAGATAGGGTGCAATTTCGGCGTCGATGTGGGCATCGAGGTCGTTGGCGTCTACGGCGCGGGCGATGATGCCGAGTCTCACGGCTTCGGGGGCGTTGAACACGCGGCCTGACATCAACACTTGTCGCGCGGCGCCTTCACCCATTCTGGCGACCACATAGGGGGCGATGGTCGCGGGGATGAGGCCGAGGCGGGTTTCGGTGAGGCCAAAGCGGGTGTCGCTGGCGGCGATGGCGACATCACAGACGCAGGCCATGCCGACGCCGCCGCCCATGGCAGCGCCGTGCAGACGGCCTATCAGCGGTACGGGCATTTCGTTGAGGGCTTTGAGCATCATGGCGAGCGTGCGGGCTTCGCGCTTGCGGGTGCTGCGGTCGGCGGTGATCTGGGCTTGCATCCAGTCGAGATCGCCACCAGCGCAGAACAGTGCGCCCGCCCCCGAGAGGACGACGACGCGCACACGGGGGTCGAGGTGTTGGGCGAAGTCGGTCAGCGCTTCGATCATGGGGGCGTTCAGGGCGTTGCGCTTCTCGGGGCGTTGTAGGGTGAGGGTGGCGACGCCGCGCTGGTCGAGCGCAACGTGAATGGGACTAGTGCTAGACATGGGGATCGGCTCCGAGTAGGTGACGTGTCCAGGTGACCACCTGGGCGAGGCGCTGCACATCGACGCCGGTGCTCCAACCGCGCTGGTGTAGGCGTTCGATCAGGGCCTCGGTGGCGACGTTGCCGCGTGCGCCGGGGGCGTAGGGACAGCCGCCTAGGCCGCCGACGGAGGCGTCGAACCCGCGTAAGCCGTAGTCCAGACACTGATCCACGTTGTCGAGGGCGTGGGCGAAGGTGTCGTGAAAATGTCCGGCAAGCTGGCTGGCGGGAATATCGGCCAGCACTGCGTCGAGCAGGGGCCGGAGAGTCGCGGGCGTGGCGCGTCCGAGGGTGTCGCCTAGCGAGATTTCATAGCAGCCCAAATCCAGCAGGCACCGCGAGACGGTGGCGGTCTGGGCGGGTGTGACCTCGCCATCATAGGGGCAGTGGGTGATGCACGAGACGTAGCCGCGCACGCGCAGTCCGGCCGCCAGCGCGGCGTGGACCACGGGGGCGAAGCGCTCTAGGCTGTGTTCTATGGAGCAGTTGATATTGGCCTGACTGAAGCCCTGCGAGGCAGAGGCGAAGACGGCGATTTCACTCACTTGGGCTGCCAGCGCGCCTTCGAGGCCCCGCAGGTTGGGCACCAGGGCTGCGTAAGTGACGCCGGCTTGGCGGGTGATGCCTTGCATGACGGCGCTGGCGTCGGCCATTTGCGGCACCCATCGGGGGTGGACGAAGCTGGCGGCTTCGATATGGCGCAGCCCGCAGCCGCTGAGCCGGTCGATCAGGGCAATTTTGTCTGGAGTCGAGACCGGTACCGCGAGGCTTTGTAGGCCGTCGCGCGGTCCCATTTCGTAGACGCGGATTGACTCAGTCATTGGGAGTCTTGGGAGTCAGGCTCACTAAGAGCTGTCCGTCGTGCACCTGCGTGCCGACTTCGACGGCGATATCGGCAACCTGACCATCGCGAGGTGCGCGCAAGGTATGCTCCATTTTCATGGCTTCTAGCACCAATACTGGCGTATCGTGCTGCACCGTGTCGCCTGTCTGGACGTGGATGGCTGTGACCACGCCGGGCATCGGGGCCAGCACGGTGTCTCCCCCTGCGGTGGCGCCGTCATCGCCCGTCGCCAAAGGATCGGGTAGGCGACAATGAAGGGCCTGCCCGGCGCCTAATTCGGCGTCAAACACGCTAACGGCAGCGCGCCCTGCATCATGCGTACGCAGCGCGGTCATGGACCGTAGCACGCCGTCTACGCTGACGCGATAATGCCCTGGCGCTTGTTCGCGCACGCTGATCGGCACGCCATCGACCTCGAAGCGTCCGTCTCCTCGGTCGTGAATGCGCAGCGCGCGCTCATCGGGTGACAGCGCGCATAGATACTCCGCGTGGCCCCAGGCACGCCAGCCGCCTTGCGCACGCCAAGGGCTGCTATCGTCGCGACGGGGCAGCACCTGTAGTGCCACGAGACTCGCGAGAATTTTCATAGCCGTGACTACGGCGGTGTCCACCACTGTATCCACTATAGGCGCTTGCGTCAGAGCATCGAGATCGCGCTCGATCAAACCAGTATCGACTGCGCCTTGGGCGAAACCTTCGTGCTGGCTCAGTGCGTGTAGAAATGCCGTATTGGTTGTGCAGCCCATGACGTGAGTCTGTGCCAGCGCTCTCGACAACTGCCCCAACGCCGCGTCGCGAGTAGAGCCGTGAGTGATGATTTTGGCGATCATCGGGTCATACCACGCGCTGATCGTATCGCCTTCGCGCACACCGCTATCAATGCGCAGCGCATGCCGATGACTGAATTCGCCGCTAAATTCACTGCTACATTCGTCGCCTTGGGCAAAACGCAGCCGGTCGAGCCTGCCGGTGGCGGGCAAAAAGCCCTTGGGCACGTCTTCGGCGTAGAGCCGCGCTTCAAAGGCATGCCCGTTAAGCGTGATCTGCTCTTGTCTCAATGGCAATGCCTCTCCGGCGGCGATGCGCAGCTGCCACTCCACGAAGTCCAGCCCGGTGATGGCCTCAGAGACAGGGTGCTCGACTTGCAGGCGGGTGTTCATCTCCATAAACCAAAAGCCATCGCTGCGCAGCCCCTGCGAGGCATCGACAATAAACTCCACCGTGCCCGCGCCGTAGTAGTGCACAGCCCGAGCGGCCTGCACCGCCGCCTGACACATCGCGGCGCGCAAGCTGGCAGACATGCCAGGCGCGGGGGCTTCTTCGATGACTTTTTGGT
>CAKZUS010000208.1 GCA_937921805.1 uncultured Granulosicoccaceae bacterium | reverse complement strand
TCTTCGGCATCGAAGATCTCTGTACATTGATGCTCGCTCGCTATAGCGAGGAGCAGATTCGCAATGTACAAGCCGCCTACGCCCTCGCCGAAGAGGCACACCGAGGCCAAACCCGCGCCTCGGGTGAGGCGTATATTTTCCATCCCATTGCCGTGGCGCGTATTGTCGTTGAGTTGGGGATGGATCATCGTAGCGTTATGGCGGCGCTACTCCACGACGTGATCGAAGACACCAAAGTCGAGCGCTCCACCCTCGCTGACATGTTTGGCGAAGACGTCGCCAGCCTCGTCGATGGTCTCTCAAAGCTGACCCATCTCAAGACCGATAGTCGCCTAGAGCGCCAAGCCGAAAACTTTCGCAAAATGGTGCTGGCGATGATCGACGACATTCGCGTCGTGATCGTCAAGCTTGCCGACCGACTGCACAATATGCGCACTCTCGGTGCAATGAGCGCAGAGAAGCGCCGTCGCATCGCCCGCGAAACGCTCGACGTTTACGCGCCCATTGCCAACCGCCTGGGCATTGATCAGTTTAAAAACGAGCTGGAAGACCTGGGCTTCAAGGCGCTCTACCCGATGCGCCACCGCGTGCTTAGCGCACAAGTCGCCAAAGGGCGCCAGCATCGCGGCGACATCATCCGGCGCGTCGAAATACAACTACATGCGCTGCTCGAAGAACTGGGCATTCATGCCGAGATTCACTCCCGAGAAAAGCACCTCTACAGCTTGTTCAACAAGATGCGGACCAAGCAGCTGCCCTTCCAGCAGGTCTATGACATGTTTGCGATGCGGGTCGTAGTCGATAGCATTGATGATTGCTACCGCGCGCTGGGGGTCTTACACGGGCGCTTTCGCCCTAAGCCTGGCTTGTTTAAAGACTATATCGCCATCCCAAAGCAAAATGGCTATCAGTCTCTGCACACGGTGATGGTCTCGCGCGAGGGCATCACCTTTGAGGCACAAATCCGCACCAGCGAGATGGACCAGTTCGCCACAGCAGGGGTAGCGGCGCACTGGATCTACAAGACCGGAGACGCCAATGCTTCGCAGCGCCGAGCGCGCATGTGGATGTCGCGCTTGCTCGATATGCAAGAAGTGGCAGCGTCCAGCATTGAGTTCTACGAAAACGCCAAAGTCGATCTGTCTCCCAATGAGATTTTAGTGTTCTCGCCACGCGGTGAGATATTCCGCTTACCGCCCAATGCCACCCCCGTAGACTTTGCCTATGCGATTCACTCAGGCGTTGGCAACCGCTGCGAAATGGCCAAAATAGACAAGCAGCTCGCCCCCTTGAGCACTCCACTCAGCTCGGGACAGACGGTAGAGATTATCACTCGCCAGGGCGTGCGGCCCAGCCCCACTTGGCTGAACTTTGTTGTCACGCCTAAGGCGCGTAGCGCCATTCGTCATTATTTGCGCACGCTGGACACCAGCCAGGCCATGGCCTTTGGGCGACGCCAGCTCGAGCGTGCCCTCGCGCAGTACAACACCTCTCTTGATGAGATCGATCCCACAGTGCTTGAGCGTTTGCTGAGCGAATACAAAGCCGAGCATCTTGAGCAACTCCTGCTCGATATTGGCTTGGGCAAGCAGATCGCCAGCGTGATTGGCGCACGCCTGATCGCCAGCAGCGGCGAGACGCGCGAAGGCAACAATGCCACCGTGCACGAATCGAGCATTTTGATCGAAGGCAATGAAGGCAATGTCGTGAGCATGGCGCGTTGTTGCAAGCCCATTCCTGGCGACAACGTGCACGGTTTTCTCTCGGTCGGCAAGGGCGTGGTGGTGCATCGCGCGGGCTGTCGCAATGTCCGCCGCTACCGCCATCGTCAGAGCAATTGGGTCGCCGTGCACTGGGCCGATCAGCGCAACGAAAACACCCACTTCGCCTCTGATATTTTAGTCGAGCTGCGCAACCAACCCGGCACTCTGGCCCGCGTCACAGCCGTGTTATCGCGCCTCGGGGTCAATATCGAAGACATGCGCTTCAAAAACTCCGGCGAGCGCTACACCCTGATTTCTTTTACCTTTAGCATTACCGATAGAGTGCACTTAGCCCGTATTATGCGGCGCTTAAAGCTGCTACCTTGCATCGAGAAAATCAAACGCGAGATGCTCTAGCTGAGTCACCTTTTTCTCCTTATCGATACTGACTGAGAACACACCATGCCCCGTCAAGTGATTAGCACCGACCAAGCCCCCAGCGCCATCGGCGCTTACTCGCAAGCTATACGCAGCGGCAACACTGTCTACTTATCAGGGCAAATCCCGCTAGACCCCGCCACGATGGAAGTGGTCGAAGGTGGCGTTGAGGCCCAAGTGCGCCGTGCTTTTGACAACCTCAAAGCGGTCTGCGAGGCAGCGGGCGGCGATCTGTCGCGCATCGTCAAGCTCAATGTCTACCTCACCGACCTGGGCAACTTTGCCACAGTCAACCAAGTGATGGCCGACTACTTCAGCGAGCCTTACCCCGCACGCGCAGCGGTCGGCGTCGCGGCATTGCCCAAAGACGTGGAGTTTGAAGTCGAAGGCGTCATGGTCCTCGACGACTAATTCGCTGCAGCGCTGCCGTGGACCCGAGTGCGAACGCCCTCGACGCCCCGCTGACTTCGCTCAAGGGTGTAGGGCCAGCGCTGGCCGAGCGCCTGGCAAAAATCAGCATCCACCGCGTTGGCGATGCGCTATTTCACTTGCCTCTGCGCTCCCAAGACCGACACCGGGTCAAGCCGATTCGCGATATGCAGCACGGCGACGAGGTGCTGTGCTGCGCCGAGGTCGTCGAGCACAGTATTAGCTACGCTGGGCGGCGCAGTCTGCGGGTGCGCGTCAGCGATGACAGCGGTACGCTAGAGCTGCGATTTTTTTACTTTCACTCCGCCTTGCTGGCGCGTTTCGCCACAGGTAGCACCGTATTTGTCTTTGGCGAGGTGCGCAAAGGGCCGCGCGGCACCGCGATGTTTCATCCCGAAGTGCTCGACGAGCCCCCCAGCCAGCGCGAAGGGCCCTCTCAATACACGCCA
>CAKZUS010000207.1 GCA_937921805.1 uncultured Granulosicoccaceae bacterium | reverse complement strand
ACACGCTCGCCGCGTTGGACTTGCAAATCAATGCCATCGAGCACCTTGATATCGGTGTCGCCTTGGTGAAAGTGGCGCTGCAGGCCCGTTGCACTCAGTACCATATCAGTCATAACGCAGTGCCTCGGCTGGCTCGGTGCGCGATGCGCGCCAAGAGGGATAGAGCGTCGCCAACACGCTGAGGCCTAAAGACATCAGCACCACTGAGGCCACATCGCTCCAGAGCAATAGCGAGGGAATTTCGCTAATCAAATATACAGAGGGATCCAAAAAGTTCGCCCCGAAGAGCTGCTCGATCCACGGCACCACCGTGGTCACGTTCAGTGCCAGCGCCACCCCACAGACGGCGCCCACCACGGTACCGGCAAAACCAATCAAGGACCCCTGCACCAGAAACACGCGCATGATCAACAGCGGCGATGCACCAATAGTGCGCAAAATGGCGATATCGCTGCGCTTTTCGTTCACGACCATCACCAAAGTCGAGACAATATTAAACGCCGCCACCGCGATGATCAACGCCAAGATGACAAACATCACCCGCTTTTCGGTGCGCACCGCCTTGAAGTAATTACTGTGTAACTGCGTCCAGTCACTCACCCAAAACTCTTGCCCAAGCTGTGCGCCCACCTCGCGGCCAATCTCCGGTGCGCGGTCCAAGTCAGCGAGTTTGAGCCGCACCCCCGAGGCACTCCCCGCACGGCGCCACAGCAGGCTGGCGTCCTCAAAGTGCATCAGCACCATGCCATGGTCAAATTCGTACATACCCGCTTCGAAGATCCCGCCCACGGTAAAACGCTTATTGCGCGGCACCACCCCGATGGGCGTCACCGAGGCCTGCGGAATCAACACCGTGACTTTATCGCCCACTCCTACTCCCAGCGTCGTCGCCAAGCCACGCCCGATGGCCAGAGAGAAAGACTTGGGCTGCAATGCATCAAGACTGCCTTCTACCATTTGCGCGGCGGTGTCGGCCACGCTGGCCTCCAGCCCTGGCTCAATGCCGCGAACGAGCGCACCGCTGACCTCAAGGCCGGTGCTCAGCATGGCCTGTCCGTCAATATACGGGGCAGCACCCAGCACCTCAGGGTGCGACAGGGCGCCACCAATAAGCGCCTCCCAGGCCTGGACAGAGCCGTCTACGCCAGTCACCGTCGCATGCGCGGTCATGCCGAGCAAGCGCGTTCGGACTTCTTGCTGAAAGCCGTTCATCACCGACATGATCGTGATCAGCGCGGTCATACCGAGCGCAATCCCTACCACGGAGGTGGCCGAAATAAAGGAAATAAAAGCGTTATCGCGTTTGGCGCGCACAAAGCGCATACCTAGGGCGAGCGAAAGAGGTTGAAACATGGGCGCGAACAAGGTTCTAGCGATAAGAATCAGTGGCGGCAAGCATACCACCGCCGCCCTCTTCTCGACAGGGCGCTACACTAGGCGTTTTTTTACGCGACCGGCTTTACGTGTTCATTTTCTCCGCTCTGCCCTCGACACTCAAAACCAGCGACGCCGCACTCGCCATCGCCGATACCGCCGCGCAACACGATGGCCTGACCCTCGTGGTCGCCGCCAACCCCAGCGCGGTGCGCCAGTGGCATGAAGACATCGCCTACTTCGCCCCGCAGGGGCTAGAGATTCTGAGCCTCCCCGACTGGGAGACTCTGCCCTACGATGCGTTCTCGCCCCATCGCGATATCGTCTCTGAGCGTATCCTGACGCTGCATCAACTGCCCCAGCAGCAGCGCGGCGTATTGATCTTGCCGCCCACGACGTTGATGCAGCGCCTCGCGCCTCCCGAGTTTGTGCGCAGCAATACCCTACTAGTCGAATCGGGCCAAGAGCTGGCGCGCGAACCACTGATAGAGCAGGTCATTGATGCGGGATATCGGCGTGTAGAGCAGGTACGCGAGCCGGGAGAGTTTGCCGTGCGCGGGGGCATTATTGATATTTTCCCCAGCGCCGTCGAGACGCCGTATCGCATTGATTTCTTTGATGATGAAGTCGAGAGCATCCGCCCTTTCGACCCCGAGACTCAGCGCTCTAGCGACGCCATTGATCACATCCGCCTGCTACCTGCGCATGAGTTTCCTATCGATGAGGCGGCCATCGCCCGCTTTAAGCGCCGCTTTCGCGAGTGTTTTGACAATGCACCGCAACAGACCCTGTATCGCGATGTCGTCGCAGGGCAGCTGCCCGCAGGCATTGAATACTATCAGCCGCTTTTTCATGAGCGCATGGCCAGTTTGCGCGACTTCCTCCCCGCCAACACCCAAATATTTGTCACGCCCCAATGGCGCGCGGGCGTCGATGCACACTGGCAGCACGTGCATGAACGCTTTGAATTGGCGCTAGGGCGCCCTAAGCTCGCTCCAGAGCAGTTGTTTTTATCCCCACAAGAATGTGCCCAGCAAATGCACGGCCTCTCGGTGTTTGAGATTACCGCCACCGAATCGACCTCTCCCCTGATCGGTGAGGCCCACCTTGCCGACTGGCTGCAGCAACATCCGCCGTCACGCCCGCCGTCGCGAAACCTGATTGTGGTCGAATCGCCAGGGCGGCGAGAGCTGGTATTACGCACCTTGCAGCGAGAGGGCCTACGTGCGCACGAAGTAACAAGCTGGCAAGAGTTCCTAACGCGGCCCGACCCGCTGTGCATCAGCATCGGACCGCTGGAGCACGGCACCACACTGGAGCCGGCTCAGGAACATTTACCCGCACTCAATATTATCGTCGAGTCGCAGATCACGGGGGAGCGCCCCCGACAGCGCAAGCGCCGTCGCCAGGAGCGCCGCCACGCCGATGCGATCATTGAGAATCTCACTGATCTACAAATTGATGCGCCCGTCGTGCATATTGATCACGGCGTGGGGCGCTATCAAGGCATGACCACCATCGAGATCGGGGGCATTGCCAGCGAGTACTTGACGCTGGTCTACGCCGCTGACGCCAAGCTGTACGTCCCGGTGGCCAATCTGCACCTCATCGCCCGCTACACGGGCTCTGACCAGGCCCCGCTGCACAAGCTCGGTTCTGACCAGTGGAGCAAAGCGCGCAAGAAAGCGGCTGAAAAAGCGCGCGATGCCGCCGCTGAGCTACTAGAGATTTATGCCAAGCGCGCCGCGCGCCCGGGTCAGGCTCTGCGCTGTGACGAAACGCATTATCACTTATTCGCCGACGCCTTCCCCTTTGAGGAGACTCCCGACCAGGCCCGCGCCATCGCAGAGGTGAGCGCAGATCTGCTCTCACCGCGCAATATGGATCGCGTGGTGTGCGGCGATGTTGGCTTTGGCAAGACCGAAGTCGCCATGCGCGCGGCATTTATCGCGGCGGATTCGGGCAAACAAGTGGCGATTCTTGTCCCCACTACGCTCTTGGCGCAGCAACACTTTCAGAGCTTTCTCGATCGTTTTGCCGATTGGCCTATCCGGGTCGAGTGTCTCTCGCGTTTTCAGAGCAAGAAAGACCAAAAAGGCGTGCTCGATGCGCTGCGCGACGGCACGGTCGATATCGTGATTGGTACGCACAAACTCATGCAGGCCGACGTGCACTTCAAGCGCCTGGGCCTGATCATCATCGACGAAGAGCATCGCTTTGGTGTGCGTCAGAAAGAGCACTTCAAAAAACTGCGCGCTGAGGTCGACATGCTCACCCTCACCGCGACGCCTATTCCGCGTACGCTCAATATGTCACTAGCGGGGATTCGTGACCTCTCGATCATCGCAACGCCCCCTGTGGCGCGCCACAGCGTGCAGACTTTTGTGACCGAATGGCAGGACGGGCTGATTCGTGAGGCCTGCCAACGCGAGATGGCACGCGGCGGGCAGATTTATTTCTTGCACAACGAAGTCGACAGTATCGAGCGCGTCACCGCGGAACTACAAGCTTTACTGCCCGATATCCGCATCCGTTTCGCCCACGGACAAATGCGCGAAACCAAGCTCGAATCGGTGATGTATGACTTCTATCACCAGCGTTTTCAGATGCTAGTCGCTACGACCATTATCGAAAGCGGTATTGATGTCCCCAATGCCAACACCATCATCATCAACCGCGCCGACAAACTCGGCTTGGCGCAGTTGCATCAGATACGGGGCCGCGTCGGGCGCTCGCACCATCGCGCCTATGCGTATCTATTCACGCCTCCGCGCGAACTGCTAGCAGGCGACGCTATCAAGCGCCTGCACGCCATTGAGCAGCTCGAAGACCTGGGCGTGGGCTTTATGCTGGCCACTCATGATTTGGAGATTCGCGGCGCGGGTGAACTGCTGGGCGAAGGACAAAGCGGGCAGATTCAACAAATCGGCTTCACCCACTACAGTGAGTTGCTAGAGCGGGCGGTCAAGGCGCTGCAAAACGGCGAACTGCCCGACGAGGACGCATCACTGGACACGACCGAAGTCGACCTGCATTGCCCGGCGCTACTGCCGGATGACTACGTGCATGACGTCCATACTCGTCTGATTTTTTACAAGCGCTTTAGCGCCGCACAAAGCCAAGCCGAGCTCGATGATCTGTCAGTCGAGATGATCGATCGCTTTGGCATGCTCCCCGATGCCACCAAGAACCTATTGCGCGTGCACGCCTTGCGCCAACGCGCCGAGCCGCTAGGCATCAAAAAGCTGGAGTTCAACCCCCGTGGTGGACGGATACATTTTTCAGCCAAGACCTCAGTCGATCCAGGCAAACTCATCGCTCTCGTGCAGGCGGCGCCCAAGACCTACCGCTTTGCCAGTAGCGAAGTGTTGGCGATTCACAGCGATTTACCCGAAGTCAAGGCGCGTTTAGACCAGGCATTAGCGGTGCTGCACGCACTCGGAGATCAGGCCACAGGCACCATACTATAAGACCGGATTATGAGACCGGTCACATTCTCGCTATGTGCCTCTTGCCTTAGTAAAAAGTTCAGGACAGATTCACAGCTATAGCCTTATAGTCGAGCGCAGTATGCACTGGGGTGCAAAAGTGTTTGAAATGCCGCAAAAGCGAGAGCAATCCTCAGGAAAAATGCGGCTATCTTTGATGTCTTAAGCAAACTGTTCCTAAGGAAAAAACTATGGGTGATTGGCGCCGCCGTCTGTGTTGCGGGACTGTTCTCGCAGCTGCGTTAATCATGGCTGCGCCATTACACGCCTTATCGCCATCGCCACAAGACGAAGAAAACGCGGCGGCTACTGCCCTGGGTGAAGCAGGAGGCGGAGAGGTTGTGTCTATCGACTGGGTAGATGACATCGAAGAGCGAACGCCCCACTTTTCAGTCAAAATACTGACCGATAGCGGACAGATTGTCACCATTCAGATAGAGCAGGATTAAAAAGCATGCGGGTTTTGATTGTCGAAGACGAAGTGCATTTACGCTCCAGCTTGGCACAAGCACTTCGCCATGAAGGCTACGTCGTCGATGAAACCGGCGATGGCATTGAAGGCCAGTATATGGCGCTTGAACTACCGCTCGATCTTGCCATCATCGACTTAGGCCTTCCAAACATCAACGGCATTGACCTGATCAAGACCGTGCGCAAATCAGGCAAAGCCACGCCCATCATGATCCTCACCGCGCGTGGGAATTGGCAAGAAAAAGTCGAAGGCCTAGAGGCCGGCGCCGATGATTACGTCACCAAACCCTTCCAGACCGAAGAAGTCATCGCGCGAGCGCGGGCGCTGATTCGCCGCACTGGAGGCTGGTCGAGCAGTACTCTGGTGTTTGGCCCTATGTATATCGACACCAGCGCTCAGAAAGTCCAACTCGACGGCTATGATATCTCGTTGACAGCCTATGAGTATCGCGTTCTTGAGTATTTGGCTCTACACGCGGGGCGCGTCATTTCGAAAATGGAAATCACCGAGCACCTCTATCCCGACGATGCAGAGCGAGACAGCAACGTGCTAGAGGTTTTTATCCGGCGTTTAAGGCGTAAGCTCGACCCTGAAAACACCTTACAGCCAATTGAAACGATGCGCGGGCAAGGCTATCGTTTTGCGCTTGAGCGCACCGGTGCCACGCAGTAGCCGGCGGCGCTTCTCGCTCTCCTCTCTCGCTACGAGATTTATTGTCACTGGGGTGATATTCCTAGGGATTTTTCTGATCGCGGTGGCCTTTGGCGTGAATACACTGGTTGCCGAGCAGCTCGACAGAGCCCAGCAAGAGCGCATGCGAGGCATGGTCTTTGGTCTGATTGGCGCCACGGAGGTCAATGACACCGGGCAGATCACGATCATTCCCGAACGTCTTCCCGACTCGCAACTCCGGCGCAGCAGCAATGCGCTCTATGGCGTGATTCGAGACCGTGCTAGTCGCCCTGTTTGGCATTCGCGAAAAATAGCCGAACCTCACTCCCAGGCGGATCGCCCGCAAGCGGGGGAGTGGATTTTTGACAATGATCCAAAACGTGGCGTGTATCGACTCAGCCTCGGTGTGCAGTGGGTCTCGCAAGGGGGGAATGCACACTACCTGACTTTCAGCATCTCTGAGATCAACGCCGCTGTAGTCGCAACACTGCACGATTTTAGGCGCAATCTCGCCACCTGGCTGATCGCTATGGCCGTGATTCTCCTTGCGCTCCTGCTGTGGGCGCTCAACTGGGCGCTCAGCCCGCTTCGCCGCCTCAGCCACGACATGCAAACTCTGCAGAGTGGAAAATCAGAGCGCGTCGCTGGACACTATCCAGACGAAGTCGAGCCACTCGTGCGCAATCTCAATGCACTGCTAGACCACGAGCGCGCGCGCCAGCAGCGCTATCGCAATGCCTTAGGCGATTTGGCGCATAGCCTAAAGACTCCCCTGGCGGTGCTGCGGAGCAATAGCAGCGATGCAGCGGTGGTCAACGAGCAGCTCAACCGGATGAATGTCATCGTCGGCCGCCAACTACAGCGCGCCGCAACCCGAGGCGGCGGCGATACGCTGCGCACCTGGTGCACTCCCTACCCTATTGTTGAGCGCCTGAACAACGCTTTGCTCAAGCTCTACCCTTCTGTGCGCTTCACGCTGAACCTGCCTGTCGATGCGCGGACTCCGCTCGACGGCGCCGATGCTCTAGAGGTGCTCGGCAACCTTCTGGAGAATGCGTGTAAGTACGGTGCCAAGCACGTGCTAGTGCGCGCCGATGTCAGCCCCGACCACAACGTCGCTCACACGATCTACATCGAAGACGATGGCCCCGGCTTCTCGGCCGACCTCAAAGACCTCACCACGCGTGGCATTCGCGCTGATCAGGCCACAGAAGGCCAAGGCATTGGTCTGGCGATGGTGAAAGATATTGTAGACAGCTACGGCGCGCACTTTTCTCTCGGGCAGTCGACCCTAGGCGGTGCCAAAATCGCTATCGCCATGCGCAGCTAATCATGCGCAGCTGATACGACTATCAGCTAGATATTCGCAGTAGCGTCACGGCGGCTTGTGCGGCAATGCCCTCTTCGCGGCCCACAAAGCCGATTTTTTCATTCGTCGTCGCTTTCACGCTCACTGCATCCACCGCCACCGCGCAATCACTGGCGATATATTCGCGCATTGGCAGCACATATGGCGCGAGCCTAGGTGCCTGAGCGATTACCATCAGATCAGCGTTGCCCAATTGCCAGCCTTCACGCCGCAGTAGCCGCATCACCTCACGCAATAAATCACGACTATCTGCATTGTGCCAGCGTGAATCCGTATCGGGGAAATGCTTGCCAATGTCACCCAGCGCTATCGCCCCCAGCAGGGCATCGCACAGAGCGTGCAACACCACATCGCCGTCAGAGTGCGCTACCAGCCCCCGGTGAAAGGCGATTTTCACCCCCCCGAGGGTCACAAAATCACCATCGCCAAAGCGGTGCACATCGTAGCCTATCCCCACACGCATGGCCGCATGGCCTGCCTGCTGGGACGTCACCTGATCCGTCGTATTCCCTTGCACCATCTGTGCGATATAGGGCCATTCTTGCGCGACAGTCAGTTTTTGATTCTGCCGCTCCCCTTCGACTAGGGCAATCGGTGTGTGGGGGCGCATGACGGAGGCTTCGTCAGTAACGCTCGTCCAATCAGCCACCGCCAGGGCATCACGCAAGGCCCCAAAACGAAAGCATTGCGGGGTCTGCGCCAGCCATACGCGCTCACGCGCTACCGTGCTCTCAAGCATGGGCATAGAGGCTGCTGAGCCAGCGTGTGAGCCGTGAGCAGCACTCGATGCAGTGGCTGGGCTGGCTGCCATTTGTACCGTGTCGCTCGCAGGCAGGGCAGCAATAGCGCCGCCGTATTGTGCGGCCGCAGCGAGCACGCGGGCAATCAGCGCCACACTCACTCCAGGGCGAGCGGCATCATGCACCATGACCCAGTCATCGTCTTGCGCACCGATCTCAGCCAGGGACTGCAAAGCGCGATAGACACTCTCTGCACGGGTCCCCCCCCCGAGACACTGTTGAGGTTGGCGAGAGAATGTTAGCGGCGCAAACCACGTATCGCCCGGCGCCGTCGCAACGCATATCTGCTCAAAGCAGCGAGCACT
>CAKZUS010000206.1 GCA_937921805.1 uncultured Granulosicoccaceae bacterium | reverse complement strand
GCGCTTTATCGATGAAGAAAAGAAAAGTTTGTTGCAAAGACTGTTCGGTTAATCGGTTAAGAGGTAAAAATGGGACTACTGGACTACTTTCGGCATAAACCGCGCACAGCGGATATCGCTAAACAACGCCTGGAATTGTTGATTGCGCATCAGCGCAGCGGAGACAGCGGCGCGCCAAGTTATTTGCCTGCTTTGCAAAGTGAGGTATTAGCGGTGATTCGTAAATATGTCGATATCGACGACGAACAGTGCGAAATCCGTTTTGATCGCCAAGGGGATTGCGACATTTTGGAGCTCAACGTCAGCCTCGAAAATAGCGACAGCGTCGCCTAATGCTCGATATTACTTGGGGCTTTTTTGCCTTAATGGGCGTGCTGTTTGTCATCGATGTCGTGACTCGATTTGTTGGCAGACACCGCGACTTTCGCTCGGTGATTGTCAGCCTGGGCGTACTGGGTACTTTTGTGGGCATTTATTGGGGCCTGCAAGACTTCGAAACCACCGACCTGCGCAGCTCTGTACCCTTGCTTTTGGCGGGAATGAAAACGGCATTTATCACCTCGATAGTTGGCATGGGCTTGTCGCTCGTGTTGTCGATCTTTGGTCGATTACTAACAAGCGAGGAAGGGTCTGTCGATGAGGCGCTGATAGGCGTACAGACGCGCCTGAATCGGCTGCTTGATACTCAAGAGCGCATCGAGCAGGCCCAGGCGCAACAAGCCCAGGCGCTACAAAATCGTCTTGATGAGGCACTGAACAAACTCAGCGTTGATGCCAGTGCGCAGATTGTCGCGGCGCTGGAGAGCGCGATACGAGAGTTCAACACCGGGGTGAGCGAGCAGCTCGGCGGGAATTTTGCCCAGCTCAACGACGCCGTAGGGCGCCTAGTCGTGTGGCAGCAACAGTACCGTGTTCAGTTAGACGCCGATAGAGAGCTATTGGCTCAAAGCGAATCGCTATTGCGGGCCTGCCAAAACCAAAACACCTTGCTCCAAGAAGGGCAGCAACAACTGCAGGCGAGTCTGGCCGCCGCCGCTCCCGTGATGGCCGGATTGCATGCACAAACCGAGAGCCTGCAGACGCAATTGCAGCGCTATGGGCAGGCGGGGGAGAGCGCACTACAAAGTTTGCAGCGCCTAGAGAGCACGGTGACCGAGGTCTCGGCCGGTATGGAACAGCACAGCCAGAGCCTGTCGCGCATGACCAGCGAAGTCACGCGCCAGTTGCCCGGTGCGCTAGAGGCGCTGGAAGATACGCTGCTTGGCTTGACACAGCGCTTTGCCGATGACTATCAGGCGTTTCTCAATCACTATCGCCAACTGACCCGAGAGGGCTAACGCAGCGTGCGCAGCGGCAGCGAATGGCTCAGTATCGCCGACATGATGGCAGGGCTGATGATGGTGTTTATGTTGGTCGCCGTCGGGTTTATGCTGCAAGTCGAAGAGCAGCGCGATGCCATGGCCGAGGTCGCTCAAGCCTATGCGAGCACGCGTAGCGATCTGGACGCGGCGGTGCGCGAAGAATTCGCTGAGGATCTGGCAGACTGGGGGGCGCAGATTCTTCCCGACTCGCGCTTTCGGTTTCGGCGCCCAGAAGTCTTGTTTGCCGTGAATTCGGCCGAAGTGACGCCGCGCTTTGCGGCGATATTGGATGATTTTTTCCCCCGCTATCTCGCGATTTTGCAGCGCCCAGAGTTTCTCTCCGAGATCACGGAGCTACGCATTGAAGGCCATACGTCTTCGATTTGGCAGGGCGCGCAGAGCGACTCAGACGCGTATCTCAATAACGCCGATCTGTCCCAAGCGCGCTCGCTAGCAGTGCTGCGCTACGCCTATGGCCTCAGTACGCCGGCTTCGCGACAATGGCTACAGGGGGTCTTGCGCGCGAATGGCTTGTCCTCGGCGCAGCTAGTGCGAGACGATGCGGGTATAGAAGACGCAGCAGCCAGTCGTCGTGTGGAGTTTCGGGTGCTGACCCGCACGCAAGAGCGGATCAGTGAAATTTTGCGCCGCGCGCGCGAGCCTTAGTGCTAACGCGGTTTTCACGACTGGCCCGCGCCTGCGCTGAGCTGGGCGCTGTCCCCGATCGCGCTCGTGTGCAGCGGTCCTTGTTGCAAGGTACGCTGCGGGTTCGGCCAGATCATCTGTGTTTTGGCGAGCAGGGTGTGTACTGGGTGCACGAGGATGGCTGGTTTACGCGAGTGCTAGTGCACCGCAGCGATGTGGACGTGGAGAGCTTGCAAGAGCAGGGCGAAGCCGCCGTAATGGGTGGGGGGTTTGATGATCACGCCTTTATCGCATCGCTACCGCGTGTATATCGCTTTGGCGTCGAGCAGGCTCCTGTTCTCGATGGGCAGTGGTTGGCGAGCCAGCGCAGCGATGGGCGCTATAGCGTCAGCTACTACGCCCAGGGCAGCCCCTTGTTACAGCTTGACTCACAGCAGCTCTTGTTCGCTGACGACCGTGGCGAGGCACCAGGCTTTGAAGCGCTGTCGTGGAGAGCCGACAGCGAGCGCTTGCCGTCGCCGCCGCATCTCGATTGCAATGCGGTACAGGCGAAGCTGGCTGCAGATTGGAATGCCATTGCTGCGGTGCTGCGCGCGCTGCGCGGTCCGATGTGCGAATCGGAGTCGTGTCCCTATCCCGATTTGAGTGATCAAGCCGAGCAGCTTCAGCTGCATTTGCTGCAGATTGACCCGCATCAATGGGTACAAGCGCAGTTGCTGTGCCCCATCTGCCATGCGCGTCAGCGCGGGCACCAACACCTACGTCAGCGCCGCCACGTGGTGGAGTATTTCGCTAGCCGAGGCGTAGCCATCTTCTAGGCCAAACGAGGCGCTCTGCGCTAAGGTAGGCCCCGTGATAATTTGAGGTGTGAACCATGTCCAAGATTCTCGTCTGCGGCGAAGCCCTTTTTGATTTGATTCCCGAAACCCGTGATGGCGAGACGCTGTTTCGGCCGGTGCGTGGCGGCTCTCCGTTCAATGTGGCGATTGGCTTGGGTAAGCTGCAAGCCCAAGCCGACTATGTCGGGCGTTTCTCTAGTGACCCCAATGGCGAAGAGCTGCTGCGTGCACTGCACGCAAGTGGTCTTAATGGCGAATGGGTACAACGTGGCGATGAGCCAGCAGCTTTGGCTTATGTGTTCCCCAGCGACGGGGCTGACGTGCGGTATAGCTTCTATATCGATGGCACGACCGAAGCCGCGTTGGATTTGGGTCCGTTAATCGATGATTTTCCCAGCGACTGCGCGCTGTTGCATGTGGGGAGTTTTTCGGTGGTGCGCGAGCCGAGTGCGTCGCAGATTTTTCAGCTAATCGAACAAAAAAATGCCCTCCTATCTTACGACCTGAATTGCCGTCCTAGCATCACCCCAGACCCCAATGCTATTCGCGGTGCTGCTGAAGAAGTCCTCACGCGTTCGGATCTGATCAAAGTCAGCGATGCTGATATCGAGTGGCTGTATCTGGGGCAAAACGAAGAGGCACTAGCGCAGCGATGGCTGCGGGCCGGAGCGCGCTTGGTGATGGTGACGTTGGGAGAGAAAGGCGTGCGCCTGTATGCGCCGCAGTGGCAGGCTGAGCTGCCGGCGGTCGCGGTAGAGATAGCGGATACTGTTGGAGCTGGGGACAGCTTTATGGCGGCGATGCTCGATGGTCTACAGCGCCGCGATTGGCTAAACGACAGCACCTGGGAGCAGGAGGGCATCGTGGAGATTGCGCAGCGCGCCGCGCGCGCGGCGGCAATTACGTGTAGTCGCGCGGGCTCTCAGCCGCCGAGTCTGGATGAGTTGGGCACGCTCTAAGCGCAGAGTATAGGCACGCAGCACAGAGGCGCGCAGGGCGCGCAGGGCGCGCGGCGCGAGATTGAGTGTGGGTTTTTGTTTGTCGACACCTGGCGACGGACTTGCTATCGTAGAGTTCCATCGCGGATGATTGCCAGAAGAAGCTCGCTGATATGACAATCCTGACCCTCTCTGTCCGTGCCCCTTTGCTATTCTTTGCATTCATCTTTGTACTGCTGGCTTTGCTGGGCTGCGGCGCTGCTGGCTCCTCGTCGGCAACACAGAATACAACACCGAATAACCCCGAGACCTGGCAGATTCGTCACTACCAGGTTGAGTGCACCGGGGTGGGGGTTTTTACCTGCTTACAGGTGAAGCAAGTCGGAAGCGAAGGCTGGACTTATTTCTATGATGCCATCGTCGGTTTTGATTATCAGTGGGGCTATAACTACACCATTGCTGTGCGCGTTGATGATATTCCCCCAGCGCAACTCATGGCGGATGGCGCGAGTACTACCACTACGTTGCTAGAACTTGTAGAGCGATCTCAAGAACTTGCCACAACGGTTTTTGATTTTGCTGTGGGGCAATACGGTGCAGGGGCTTTGGAGAAAACCTCGGATGACACGTACCGCATTCTCGGTGGAAAGCTCCTGCAATGCGCTGCACTAGATTGTGCCTCGATTGACTCCCTGCTGGTGCAGGAGATGGCGATGCTTCTAGAGTTGAAGCATAACGAGGACCCAAGCTTGCCACTGCGTCTATCGCAGATCAAGTGCAGCGCTGCACGCAGCACGTTCCGCGAGTCCTGCCTATAGCAGGACAGGCGGAGTGCTGGCATGGGGTTTACTCATTGAGTCCCCAGTCGTACTCATAACTCCAGCTGTTGACGCCGTTGAGCTGTGCAGCTAACTCAGGCTTTGCATATTGCAATAGATGGACTTTGAGTCCAGCTTCGCTATTGCCAAAATCGACTTGATACCAATCGAAAATCTTGGATGCTGTGGCACGGTTGCCGTTGACGGTGACGCCGCGAGGGTGGTTGATATAATCGATAGCGGATTGCTGCAAGAGGCTTTCCGTATTGCTGGCAGTAAAGGCCGACGTTTGGAGGTTAGGGCAACCGATACTGGCGCAGTTGACGGCGTAGTGGATGCGTGGATCGTTCCAAATCGGGCGCAAGATGCGGTGCTCAATGTCATTGAGCGTAATGGTTTTGCCGCCTACGGTGGCGATGTCGTCATCCCAGGGGCCGCCGCCAAATAAGCCACCGCCGATCTTGCGAATGGATTTTACGGGGTAGTTCTTCGCGATCAGATCGACCGTCAGGGCGTTGTAGTAGTTGACCCAATAAGCGAACTGCTCGGCACGGCTCAAAGAGCGCGGGTCAATGCTGGCCATAGACTGCAAATAGCCGCTTAGCTCGGCATCGTTGCGCAGCGAGGCATAGTCAACACGGTTGACGCCGCTGCTGTCACTGCGCAGCGCGCGGTTGAGGACACTTTGCCAGGCACTGTGATCAAAGCTTGCGCTCCCGCTGGTATTCCAATAGGCGTCGAGATGAGACTTAGGGGCAGCGTGAGCACTACCAAGAAAGAGGACGAAAACGGCGAAGAGTAAGCGCATTGTGCAAAGCTCCAATATTGTGATTCATTGCCTAGACCTTAGTACGCCTAAAGACATTTCACCGCCTTGCCGTATCTTTATGTAAAACGAAACTGGGTTCGCTGATGATAGGAGTCGCCTGGATGCAGCCACACGCTGGGAAAGTGCGCTTGGTTGGGGGCATCGGGCCAGCCTTGCGGCTCCAGTGCTAGGCCGGCATAGGCGCCATGGATAAGCCCGGCGCCGTCGTAGACTTGCAGACCCGGCTCCGTGCTCGCACAGTGCAAGCTAATGCCATTGCTGGCGCGCAGTGTCGCCACGGGCGTGAGCGCGCGTCGTTGAGAGGCGAGGCAAAAATTGTGATCAATCG
>CAKZUS010000205.1 GCA_937921805.1 uncultured Granulosicoccaceae bacterium | reverse complement strand
AGATTTCTGTGGGTAGGTCAAAACTCTGCAGCAACGAGATTAATCGCGTCTCAGTGTCTGCACTGCACAGCCCGCTCTGGACTGAAAAACGCGCCGCCATGGCCATGCCTACAGCGACGGCTTCACCGTGTAGAAAACCGCGATAGTGCGTGGCGGCCTCCAGCGCATGGCCGTAGGTGTGACCGAAGTTTAACAAGGCCCGTCGTCCAGCCTCTCGCTCGTCTTCAGAGACAATCTGTGCTTTGCAGCGGCAAGAGCGTGCGATGGCTTCACAAAGCGCCTCTGGCTCGCGCTGCTGGAGCGCAGTGGCGTTGTCGCCCAGCCAGGTGAAGAAATCGGCGTCCATGATCGCGCCGTACTTGATCACTTCAGCCATGCCAGCGTTAAATTCGCGCTGGGGCAGGGTGCGCAACATCGCGATGTCAGCCATCACTGCGCGAGGCT
The DNA here is from genome assembly GCA_937921805.1 of uncultured Granulosicoccaceae bacterium. Taxonomy (GTDB): domain Bacteria; phylum Pseudomonadota; class Gammaproteobacteria; order JABXHR01; family JABXHR01; genus CAKZUS01. The sequence continues at coordinate 3,335 of CAKZUS010000205.1, read as the reverse complement.
GATGAAAGGCCCCAATCATGTTTTTGCCGCGTGGGTGATTGATGCCTGTTTTGCCGCCGACGGAGCTGTCGACTTGCGCCAACAAAGTGGTGGGATACTGGACGAAAGACACGCCGCGCTGGTAGCTGGCGGCCGCGTAGCCGGTCATGTCTCCCACGACGCCACCACCGAGAGCGACGAGGGTGCAATGGCGATCGAAGCAGGCGTCTATCAGCGCATCGAAAATGCGCTGCAGGATTTGCCAGTTTTTGTATTGCTCGCCATCGGGCAAGATAATGTCGAGCGTGCTGTCAACGCCAAGCTGGGCGCGCACCGTCTCTAAATACAAGGGAGCAAGGGTGTCATTGGTGACGATGGCGACCTGTGGTCCGAGAACGCCTTGCCATAAAGTCGAGGGCAGGTTCTCGCCGATATAAATGGGGTAGCTGCGCGCACCGAGGTCGATGTCTACGGTGATCATAAAATGTCCAAAGAGTGGTGTTGTGCGAGTTGTTGGCAGAGTTGGTTGATGACGCCACCGGCGTGTTTTCTATCTGTCACGAGCTTGATGTCGGCGACGCCACTGTACAGTGGGCCGCGTTGGGCCGCCATGTCTTGGAGGCGTTGCCTGACATTGGGAGTTTGTAACAAAGGGCGGTTGCGGTCTTTGGCTGTGCGCCGTAGCTGCTCTTCGACGCTGATATGCAAGTAGACCACTATCGCGTTACGGGCAATGAGCTGGCGGTTGTATTCGCTCAGCACCACGCCTCCCCCGGTGGCGATAATCGAGTCCTCTAGTTCGCACAGGCTCTCTAAAACCTGTGTTTCTCGCTCGCGAAACCCCGCTTCGCCCTCAAATTCAAAGATCGTGGGAATATCCACGCCGGAGCGCGCGACGATCTCATGGTCCGAGTCGAAGAAGTCGCGGCGCAAGCGTTTTGCTAAGGCACGGCCTATTGTTGTTTTACCCGCGCCCATGGGGCCAATCAGAAACAGATTCATCGCGAGAGTGGTGTATCAAACTCCCACATGGTAGTGCAGCTTGGCGCTTAGCGCTGCAATCCTGTGTCGAGAATTTTCGGTGTAACGAAGATCAGTAGCTCAGATTTGCGCGCCAGCTTGCGATCATGGCGAAACAGTTTCCCGATCAGGGGCAGCTGCGAGGCCCACGGCACGGTGTCTAGTTCGTCATTCTTCATCTCTTCGTAGATACCGCCGAGCACTACAGTGTCGCCATTGTTGACCAGCACCTGCGTCGAGACCTCACGGGTGTCAATACTTGGTATTTGCAGATCCCCTTCGCCATAGAAGCTGCCGACGTTGGCTTTGCGGACTCGCAGGTTCATGATCACGCGGTTGTCGGGGGTGATCTGAGGCGTGACCTCTAGCTCTAGCTTGGCATTGCGAAACTCCACCGTGACCTCTCCGTCGCTGCGCTTGAGATAGGGGACTTCAACGCCCTGCTCAATCGTTGCGCGTTGCTGGTTGGTGGTGATGACGCGCGGGGCGCTAATCACTTCACCGCGCCCTTCGGCTTGCATGGCCGATAGCTCAAGCTCGAGCAGCTCGCCCAGAGGCAGCTTGGCCAGCGTCAAGGCAATCGTGCCGCTGCGGTTGGCGGCCGGGAGGTTGATGTTAAAGCGATCAGTAGGGAGCGTGCCGGGGTTTTGGAGCAGGTTTGCTGTCGCGCCGGGGCTGGCGCCGATGGCGCCGCTGCTGCCTGTCGCGCCAACGCCAAAGCGGGTGCCCAGCTCGCGTTCAAACTCATCGCTGGCAATCACAATGCGCGATTCAATCAGTACTTGCCTGACAGGGACATCTAGTTTGCTCAACATGCGTTCGACTTGCTCTAGGCGCTGCCGGGTGTCCGTGACCAGCAAGGTATTGGTGCGCAGGTCATAAGAGACTTGGCCGCGTGGGCTGAGCATGCCGCGACTTTCTCCGCTTTGCGAGCTTTGCAGGATTCCCGCTAGGTCCATCGCTTTGGCATAGTGAATAGGGAAAAAGCGCGTAGCGACGGGCTCTAAACTCTCGCGACTAGAGCGGTTCTCCAGTTGGTTGCGCTCAATGGCGTGCAGCTCGGTATGGGGCGCGACGTGGATAACGCCTCCAGAGTCGCTCATGCTCAGCGCTTGTGTGGTGAGGATGACGTCTAATGCTCGATCCCAAGGGATGTTCTTGAGCCGCAAGGTAATACTGCCGCGCACGGAGTCACTCACAACAATGTTACGGCCGCTAAAATCGGCCAGTAGCTGTAGGGCAGAGCGGATTTCGATGTCTTGGAAATTCATCGACAAAGGCTCGCCAGTGAAGCTTTTCTGAGCGCTACGGTCATTGCCGCGCGGGGCGATCACGATGGTGATCGTATTGTCTGATTGGTAGTGCGATAGCTCGTAGAGACCGTGCCGGGGAGTGAGCTCAATCACTGCCGTGGACCCGTTTTGGGTGCTCAGTATCGTGCGCAGCGGCGTAGCAAACTCGCTGACATCAAGCTGCCCTCGCACCGAGGGCGTGAGCAGCGTGCTCGCCATGCTCACGCGCACTGCCCCGTCTCGCTCTTCAATGCGGGGCTGAATATTGCGGCTGTCGCCACGAATGTGCAGCAGCCCCACTCCAGGCGCTTCGCCTGCTGCAAACTCCACGGATTCCACGCTGTAGCTGGCGAGACTGGCGGCGTTGAAGGCCGCAGTGGGGGGGGGCGGCGCAAGGCCTGCAATAGTATGAGTAGCGGAAGCAGAAGACGCTGGCGAGTCTTCGCGTAGCGTGAGCGCCCAAAACGTATCGCGCCATCCTAGCTGAGCGCGCATGGTGCGGCGTAGCTCCACAGTGACTCGGGTGCGCTGCGCATCAGAATGGCGGCGAACCCGGGCAACAGGGCTGCCTTGTGGTCCGGGCGTGTTGGAGGCCAAGGCGCTATGGGTTTGTGGCCAGTCCACAACAATGCGAGGAGGGTTGTCTAGAGTAAACCACGACGGGGAGGGTAAGTCCCCGTGGAAATGCAGGTCGAGTTGGCCGCCCTGCTCTTCGATATTGATGCTCTGTAGGGTACCGGCCATCACAATGGGAGCGCACAGGCACAGCGCCAAAATCCCAGCCCAGCGCAGTAAAAACTTCGCGAGTGAGCTCATGAATCGCCGCCGCGCAGCGGCATGGTATGGAGGCTGCTGTGCGCATCGGAGCCGACGAGGCGCCACTGCTCAAGCTGAATCAGCTTTTCCGATATCTGCTTGACATGCCCATTGTGCATGCCGAGATACGCGCCGACTGTGACCTGGTGCAGGCTGCCGTCGTCGGCCTGCACCAGGGCGATACGTCGCCCTGGACGCTCGATAAACCCGACGTACTGCAACGCCTCT
>CAKZUS010000204.1 GCA_937921805.1 uncultured Granulosicoccaceae bacterium | reverse complement strand
AGGGCAAGCTTTACTGGCAGGAAACGATGGCAAGGCCGACGCGGCGCTGCGCTGGGCGCAGAGCCTGTTCTCCGGGCGCCTCTACCTTGAGCTGTGCCGTTGTGGCCGTGCTGATGATGAGCGTCATGTGGCCCTGGCTGTGGCCCTGGCCGCTCAGCACGAGCTTCCCGTCGTCGCGACTAATGATGTGCGCTATTTGAGCGAAGATGATTTTGAAGCACATGAGGCGCGTGTGTGTATCCACCAAGGGCGTACACTTAGCGACCCGCGTCGTGCGCGCTCGTATACGCCGCAGCAGTATCTGCGCAGTGCCGAGCAGATGACTACGCTGTTCGCCGACTTACCCGAGGCGATAGAGAACACCGTCGAGATTGCCAAGCGCTGCAATGCGACGCTGACGCTGGGCGAGTCGGTACTTCCCGACTTTCCGATTCCCGAGGGCATGACCGAGGCGGAGTACTTTCGCCACAGTAGCCACGAGGGCTTAGTCGAGCGACTGAAAAGTGTCGAGAGCGATCACGACACCTACCGAGCGCGTTTGGAGCGCGAACTGGATGTGATTATCCAGATGGGTTTTCCGGGCTATTTCTTGATCGTTGCGGATTTTATACGATGGGCGCGCGACAACGATATTCCAGTCGGCCCAGGGCGGGGGTCGGGAGCGGGGTCTTTGGTGGCATACGCGCTGGGTATCACCGATATTGACCCGCTGCCGTATGACCTGCTGTTCGAGCGGTTTTTGAACCCCGAGCGGGTCTCGATGCCCGATTTTGATATCGACTTCTGCATGGACAATCGCGACCGCGTGATCCAGTACGTGGCCGAGTGCTACGGCGAAGAGAAAGTCTCGCAGATCATCACCTTTGGCTCCATGGCGGCCAAGGCCGTCGTGCGCGACGTGGGGCGGGTGCAGAGCCTGCCTTATGGCTTTGTTGATGGCGTATCTAAGCTGGTGCCATTTGAAGTCGGGATGACGCTCACCAAGGCACTGGTGGACAGCCCTGATCTCAAGCAGCGCTACGAAGACGAAGACGAGGTGCGCCAGCTTATTGATATGGCGCTGCGCCTAGAGGGCCTAGCGCGCAATTGCGGCAAGCATGCCGGTGGCGTGGTCATCGCTCCATCGGGCCTGACGGATTTTTGTCCGCTGTATTGCGAAGAAGGGGGATCCGTCGTCACACAGTTCGACAAAGACGACGCCGAAGCGGTTGGTCTGGTGAAGTTTGACTTCCTAGGCCTGCGCACCCTGACTATTTTGCACAACGCCGTGCGCCTGATCAAATCCACCTGCGGGGTGGAGATTGAGCTGGCGAATATCGCCCTCGATGATGCGGCGACCTTTACGCAGTTACAAAACGCGCAAACCACAGCCATCTTCCAGCTTGAATCACGCGGGATGAAAGAGCTAATCAAGCGCCTACAGCCCGATAGCTTCGAGGACATCATCGCCTTGGTCGCGCTATTTCGTCCGGGGCCGTTGCAGTCGGGCATGGTCGATGATTTTATCAACCGCAAGCACGGCCGTGAGCCGCTAGCCTATCCTCATCCCGACTACCAGCTCGACATGCTCAAACCGGTGCTGGAGCCGACCTACGGCATTATTCTCTACCAAGAACAGGTGATGAAAATCGCCCAAGAGATGGCAGGGTTTAGCCTCGGCGGCGCAGATTTGCTACGCCGCGCGATGGGTAAGAAAAAACCCGAAGAGATGGCCAAACAGAAAGCCGGCTTTCTGGAGGGCTGCGAAGCCCAAGGCATCGACACCACGCTGGCTGAAAAGATTTTTGACCTAGTAGAAAAATTCGCGGGTTACGGCTTTAACAAATCGCACTCGGCCGCCTATGCCTTATTGTCGTACCAGACCGCGTGGCTCAAGTGCCATTACCCTGCGCCATTTATGGCCGCTGTCTTGTCGGCAGATATGGACAATACCGACAAAGTGACCATCATGGTCGAAGAGTGCCGGGCGATGGGGCTGACGCTATTGCCGCCAGATATCAATGCCTCGGGCTTGTCTTTTTCGGTGCCCGATGCGAAAACGATTCGCTATGGCTTGGGGGCAATCAAAGGCGCGGGCGAGAGCGCCTTGCAAGATATTTTGCAGCAGCGCGAGCAAGATGGCGCATTTGCTGATCTAGGCGATATGGTGCAGCGGGTCGACCCGAGTCGAGTGAACAAGCGCGTGCTGGAGAGCCTAGTATTGAGCGGGGCTTGCGATAGCTTGGGGCACAATCGGCGCAGCTATATCCAGTATATCCCCGAGGCGATGCGCGCGGCAGAGCAGCGCCGCCGCGACCGCGATAGCGGGCAGGATGATCTGTTTGGCACCATCCCCGAAACAGTGGTAGGCGCGCCGGTACCGCAGCTGCCCGAATTCGCCCACGTTGCCCGTTTGCAGCACGAGAAAGAGGCCCTAGGCCTCTATCTGACGGGGCATCCTGCAGATGCCTACCGCGAAGAGCTAGAGCGCCTGGGCGGGGGGAGTCTAGCGACGTTATGCGCCCGCGCGCCGGCGCCGGTGGAAGGGCAACGCTGGCAAAAAGGTATTGAGGTGACCGCGGCCGGCTGGGTGAGCTCCGTACGCAGTAAGTATATTCCGAGCGGCAAAATGGGGCTGGTAACGCTGGAGGACAGCAGTGGGCGCATCGAAGTGATGCTGCCGCCCGATCGCTTTGCACAATACGGTGATCAGCTACAAGCCGATACGGTGATCTTATTTGAGGGCGATTTGGCGCATGATGATTTTAGTGGTGGCTTCCGGTTGCGGGCCAAAGCGCTCTACAAGCTAGCCGAGGCGCGTGCACACCGGGGAGCGGCAGTGCGAATGGTGCTCAATGACGCCTACAGTCTGGATGCCGTCACGCAGTTACAGCGCTGGCGCGCCGATCCGGTGCTGCCTGCGTTGCCCGTCGTGCTAGAGCTTGCTGGTAAGCACTCTGGTGGGCGCGTATGGCTGGGAGGAGACTATCGAATGGGCGTTGACGATGCGCAGCTTGAGGCGCTGCGCGAGTGGTCGTCTTGTCGTGAAGTGAGTATTGAGTACGCGCGTTAATTTTGAGAACGAAGGCGAATACATGGATGTCGTGATTGTCGATGATCAGGAAATTCGCGCCGTGGGGCTGGTATCGCTGCTGGCGGAATATCACCCCCAGTGGCGCTGTCATGTGTTGTGCAGCGCGACCGAAGTGATTCGCTTTGGGAGTCTGCACTCATCGCCAGAGCGACTGGCCAAAGGTCCACTGCAAGTGGGCGTGGTAATTGTTACGCGACAACTGCGCGGCAGTCTGGATGCTTTTTCTATCGCCCGGCGAGTTCGAGCCGCTAGCTGGTGCCAAGGTGCCAAGCACCCGCGCGTACGGCTGATTCTCAGCGCCACTCGCCTAGGTCCAATAGAGCGAGCTGAAGCGCAAGCAGCGGGCTTTTGGGCCTGTTATGAGACCCATCTTCCCGTGAGCCTGCTGTTGGCACAGATTCGCAGCGAGGCCCCCGAGCTGAGCGATGTGGAATACACCCCGTTGCGCCGGCGCCTGGGTTTTACGGATCGACAGTGGGAGGTGCTGCAACTGCTGCGACAAGGCCTCTCAAATGGGGAGATTAGCGAGCATTTGCAGGTGGCCGTGTCTACGGTGCGCGTGCACTTGCGCCACAGCTACAGCCAGTTAAAAGTGCGCAGTCGCACGCAGGCAGTGAAGCGGCTGAATCAGCTGATGCGGGAGTACCACGAGTGAGTCTTGGGCATATTTGCGCTACTATGCTCGCCAAGTTTGACCACAAAATCTAAAACATGTCGCTTTCCTT
>CAKZUS010000203.1 GCA_937921805.1 uncultured Granulosicoccaceae bacterium | reverse complement strand
GGGCAAGCGGCACGACCTGCCTATGCTCAATATCTTCACCGAAGACGCCAGCATCAACGACTCCGCCCCCGAGGCGTATCGCGGCCTTGACCGCTACGAGGCGCGCAAGCGGATTGTCGCGGAGTTCGACGCTCTGGGTCTGCTCGAATCCGTCGCTCCCCACCAGTTGCGCGCCCCGCGCAGTGACCGCTCCAATGCGATTGTCGAGCCGCTGCTCACCGAGCAATGGTATGTCGATCTCACCCGCGAAACCCAAGACGATGGCCGCCCAGGTGGCTGGACGGCGATTATCAAGCCCGCCCTAGACGTAGTGCGCGACGGCCGGGTGAAGTTTCACCCTGAGAGCGGCGCTAAGACTTATTTCCAGTGGCTGGAGAATATCCAAGACTGGTGCATCTCGCGCCAGATTTGGTGGGGCCACCGCGTGCCCGCGTGGTACGACGAGGCGGGCAACTGCTATGTCGGCGAGTCCGAGGCGGCCGTGCGCGCAGAGCACCACCTAGGCGACGCCCCACTGACCCAAGACACGGATGTGCTCGACACTTGGTTTAGCTCCGCGCTGTGGCCCTTCTCGACCCTGGGTTGGCCCGAGCAGACTCCCGAGCTGAAAACCTTCTACCCCACCTCGGTGCTGGTGACCGGCCACGATATTCTTTTCTTCTGGGTCGCGCGGATGATTATGGCGGGGGTGTATCTCATGCCCGATGTGCCGTTTCGCGATGTCTACCTACACGGGCTGGTGCGCGACGCCGAGGGCAAAAAAATGTCCAAGTCCAAGGGCAATGTGCTCGACCCGATTGACCTGATCGATGGCATCGACCTAGAGAGCCTGCTCGCCAAACGCACCAGCAGCATGATGCAGCCACGTATGGCCGAACGCATCGCGGCACAAACCCGCAAGGCCTACCCCGATGGGATCGAAGCCTATGGGACCGACGCGGTGCGCTTTACGTTCGCAGCCTCGACCACCACCGGGCGCGACATCAGCTTCGATACCCAGCGCGTCGCGGGCTATCGCAATTTCTGCAATAAGCTCTGGAACGCCACGCGCTTTGCCCTGATGCAGTGCGAAGAGCAAGACTGTGGCATCGATGGCGACGTGACGCTCTCGCCGGTCGATCGTTGGATCCGCACCCAGTTGCAGCATACAGAGACCACCGTGCGCGGACACCTGGATCAATATCGCTTTGATCTGGCGGCCAAAGCCTTGTATGAGTTCAGTTGGAACACCTACTGCGATTGGTATTTGGAGCTGATCAAACCCATCTTGCAGGGCGACGATGAGCTGGCCAAGCGCGGCACCCGTCGCACGCTGTTACGCGTGCTCGAAGCCACGCTGAGACTGCTGCACCCGATCATGCCGTACATCACCGAAACACTGTGGCAGCGCGTAGCGCCAGTAGCGGGCATTGCCGGGGAGAGCATTATGCAGCGCCCCTACCCGACTCCCGATCCGGCCCTGATCGACAACGCGGCGAGCGCCGATGTGGAGTGGTTGCGTCAGCTGATTATGGCCGTGCGCAAGATTCGCTCCGAGATGGATATTGCGCCAGGCAAGCCGCTCGACATCTTGCTCACTGGCGGACAAGAGCTAGACCGCCAGCGCAGCCTGGACTGCGCCGCTATTTTGAACAATGTCGCGCGTCTGGCCAGCATCGAGTGGATCGACAACGCCAGCGATGCCCCCGAGTCGGCGACCGAAGTCATCGGCGATTTGCAACTGATGATCCCGCTCGCGGGCTTGATCGACAAAGACGCAGAACTCGCACGACTGGACAAAGAAATCGCCAAACTCGATAAAGAAGCGCAATCGCTACGCGGGCGCTTAAGCAACGAGGCCTTTGTCGCCAAAGCCCCTGCCCATATCGTGGAGCAACAACGCGCACGCTTGGCAGAGCTGGACGCTAGCGCTGAGCGCATGCAAGCGGAGCAGGCGCGTATCCAGGCGCTATAGATACAGCCAGATAGAGCGAGCGCGCGCCTGCCAGTGATATAGGCAGGCGCGCGCAGCCCGCTAGGCTGGCAGCATCGATTGCACCCAAAACAGCATCAGGCCGATAAACAATAACGTCGCCACAATGCCGCCGACGATAAAGTGCCAGGCCTTGCCCTCGGCAAAATCTCGCTCGCGGTTGGCACGGCTTTGCACCCCAAAAAAGGCCGCGAATACGCTCTTGAGCACATTGAACCACCCGGTACCCTTTCTCACGTGACACCACTCTTTGACAGCTAGAAGGCCAAAGTATGACGCAGCGAAGGTGAGAAATCACTTTAAGTATGCTTGTCAATCTTTTGAGCTGACTCAAATAGCTGCCTCAAAACCTTTGTTTTGAGCGCGTACGGGAGCACTTTTTGAGAGGCTAAAATTCTGGGCATTATGCACTTAAGCAGTTGTTATTCAATAACAAAACCATTGTGGCCCTATGCTTGCAACAAGGGGATTAAGATCGCAGCAAAGCACGAGTGCATGTCCGCCCAACACCGCAATCATTCTATTTTTGAGGCCCGCAAAAGCCTGCTCAAGAGCCGTATTGGACAGCGCCATATTTCGCTAGAAATGGTGACCTCAAGCGAGGCGGTAACCGTGTACCAGCTCGCGACTTATGAGCACCTGTGGGAGCAGCGCATTGTTTTTGAGGAACAGGCGTATAACCACATCGACATCGCCACGCGTGAGTTCTGGCGCGCGATGCGGCGCCAGTGGTTATGGGTCTCTGGCGAAGCCGAGGAGGCAGATTTGTTCTACCTCCCCGACTCGCTATGGCTTCAGCCGCCTTTGACTGATCCGGCCAGCAGTCCTCTGACGAAGTAACGCTGCAAGGAAAAGAAGACCGTAAGCGGTACAACAATCGAGACAAAGGCCGACGCAGTGAGGATCTCCCAGTTATCCCCGCGCGATCCTAACAATTCGCGCAGTTTGGAGGTCAGCACGATCTCCTCGGGGGATTTACCCAAGAACACGAGCGCGACCAGCAGGTCGTTCCATACCCACAGGAATTGGAAGATCGCGAACGAGGCCAGCGCCGGAATCGACAGCGGCAAAATCATTTTGACGAAGATCTGAAAGTGCGTAGCGCCATCGATACGCGCACTCTCAATGAGGTCTCCCGGCAAGCTAGCGATGTAGTTGCGCAGCAAGTAGATCGCCAACGGTAAGCCAAACGCCGTATGCGCCAGCCAAATTCCCGGATAGGACTTGGCGCTCACGCCAAACCACCCCCCGATACTGTTGTAGAGCTGCAGCAGAGGAATCAGCGACATCTGTAGCGGCACCACCATCAGCGCCAGGATCATCGCCACCAAAGTCGCCCGCCCCCGAAAACGCATCCACGACAAGGCATAGGCAGCAAAAGCGGCGATCATGATCGGGATGAAGGTCGCGGGGATCGTGACCGTAAAGGTGTTGATAAATGCCTGCGCTACGCCCTCTGAGGTCAGCACTTCGATGTAGTTATCAAACGTGAACTTCGGCGGCATCTGTGCGACGACAAAGACGCGCAGACCTCGGCTTCTGGCATATGGCTCGCTGTGGCGCCATTCATAGCGCCCATCGGCAAACACCGTCAGCGTCGCGCCGCTTCTGAGTACTTCAGACGTATTGGGTTGATTGGCCTCAGGCGCCCGTGAGTTACTTCCCCAGCGCAGTATTTCAGTACCAGAGAGCAGAGCACCACGCAGAACGTATTCATCGCCCTCTTGCAACTGTTGATCGCGCCCTGCGGTGCGCAGTTGCTCGACGACTTCGCTGCTGCTCAATGCGGTCCACCAGCCGCTCTCTGCGAGTTGGTCTTTGTCTCGCACCGAGCTGACCAGCAGGCCAAACGTCGGCAGCGTCCAGATCAATACCAACGCTAGTAGCGCGAGATTTGCCAGCAAGGAGCCTATACGAAAACGTTTCATAGGTTTTCCTCCGCGCGCATACGGCGATAGTTGTAGATCATCACCGGTAGCACGGCAATCATGATAAACACCGCAATCACACTGCTTCGCCCTTCATCACCGCCGCCTCTAAACATCCAGTCGTACATGAGGTTGGCCAGCACTTGGGTATCCCATAGCCCGTTGGTCATGGCCTGGACGATGTCGAAGACTTTGAGTACGACGATAGTGATCGTGGTCCACACAACAATAATCGTGGTTTTGATCTGCGGTAGTACAATGCGGAAAAACACCTGGATAGGGTTCGCGCCATCGATTCGTGCGGCTTCCAACGTATCGGTCGGCACGCCGCGCAACGCCGCCCCCAAGATCACCATCGCAAAGCCAGTCTGCACCCAGACAAGAATGGCCATCAAAAACAAGTTATTCCAGGGCTGCAGAGTAATCCACGCTTGTGGCTCCAGCCCAAATGCCATAACCAGGGCGTTGAGTCCCCCGATCTGCTCCACGTCTGGGCCACGGTAGTGGTAGACGAACTTCCAAATCACCGAGGCGCCGACAAAAGAAATCGCCATCGGCATAAAAATCAGAGACTTGGCCAAAGCCCCCCACCACACTCGATCAGCCAGTGCGGCGATGAGCAAACCAAAGCCCGTAGACAGGGCCGGAACAATAATCAGCCACGCTAAGTTGTTCTTAATGGTGCTCAGAAACTGTGGATCTGACAACGCCCAGAGGTAGTTGTCCCAGCCGCGAAACGTCTCTCCGTTGCCATCAAAAAAACTGAGATAAAAGGTCTTGATAACGGGGTAGACCAAAAACAAAGCCAGCAAAAACAGCGCGGGAAACAAAAACAACCAAGGTTGAACTTGGCTATGTCGGCGCTGCGATAGGACGCGCTGTCGCGCCCAGGTGTCGATAAGAATATTGCTGCCTGCAAAGTACAGCCAACATGCGCCAATGCTCAGAACAACGGCCATTAGCGCCCAGAGGACTTGAGCGATCACGCTTTTCTCCTAAAAAAAGGCCCCCTCACACAGAGAGGGGGCCGCAGTGAACGATAAAATATCGATGGACTGCTTGGTTGAAAACTACTTGATCGCGTCCCAACTGGCTTGGATCGTATCGGCCACGCTCTGCGAGGACTCGCCAGAGGTGTAGCTGACCATGCCTTTCCAGAACGAGCCGGCACCGATAGCGCCCGGCATCAGATCAGAACCGTCAAAACGGAACGTCGTGGCGTTTTGCAGAATCTCGCCTTGCTTGCGCAGTGTGGCAGAGGAGTACTTCGACAAATCCACGCCCATATGCGGCGTCAGGAAGCCCGCACCAGACATCCAGATTTCGTGAGCCATGGGATGCTGCAGATACTCCATAAACGCGCGCGCGCCTTCGGAGTCTTTGGTCATCGCCATCAGGGTGCCGCCACCGAGAACAGGGTTGCCCAGATCTTTGGACTCGTAGCTAGGGAAGTAGAAGAAGTCTGCGTCTTCGCCCACTTCAACCCCTTCGGGGAAGAAAGCGGGGATGAAGCTGGCCTGGCGGTGCATATAGCATTTCGCTGGCGCGCTAAATAGCCCTTTGGGGGAGTCACGGAAATCCGTGGTCGCCACCGCTGCGCTGCCGCCGTCGACGTTGTCGCTATTGCGCACGAACTGTCCAAAGGTCTGGATGGCGTTCACAACGCGAGCGTCATTGAACGCGATGTCGTTGCTCACCCACTGGTCATAGACCGCTGGAGATTGGGTGCGCAGCATAATATCCTCGACCCAGTCTGTCGCGGGCCAGCCCGTGGCATCGCCAGAACCCAAGCCGACACACCAAGGCGTGCCGCCGTCAGCGACAATCTGCTCGGTCAGTGCGATCAAGCCTTCCATCGTAGTGGGTACTTCATAGCCCGCGTCTTCGAAGTTCTCTGGCACGTACCACACCAGTGATTTCACATTGACGTTGTAGAAAAAGCCATAGAACTCGTCTTCGCCATTGGCGTTGGCATACGTGCCCAGATCGACCCAAGAGCTGCCCGCAGCGTAGTTGTCGCGTACCCAATCTGCCGCATCGCTACCCAGAGAGACCAAGCCCCCATCAGCAGCCAAGTTCGCCGCCAAGCCGGGCTGTGGGAAAGCGGCCAGATTCGGTGGACTGCCGGCTTTCACGTCGATAACAATCTGTTGCTCGAAGCTATCTGAGCCAGCGTACTGCACATCCGCGCCGGTAGCGGCTTCAAAAGCCGCCACGACATTGTTGAAATTCTCTTCGTCGGCGGTCAACCAAGGACCGGCGATAGTGACCGTTTGACCGCTGAGGTCGGGGCCTTTATAGGCATGTCCGTCCGCATGGGCGGCACTAGAAGCCATTACAGTGGCTGCCACGGCAGACAGTGCAAGCGCTTTGGAAAATTGCATGGAAACTCCTCCAAGATTCGGTGATTTAGGCCTCGTTAGACCTGAAATTATTGTGCACATGATTATTATGACTTGTCAATCAAAGCGCTTCGGATAATACTAAGCTGGTGCAACGGGAGGAGCTTGCAGTGCTGTACATACCTATTCTTCTTGGTGTTTCATCACAAGAAAACCCATGAAATTAAAAGACTTAGCGCAAGAACTCGGATTGTCTTTGACCACCGTAAGCCGGGCACTCAATGGCTATTCAGAGGTCAAAGAGAGCACGCGTCTGCGCGTCACAGCCGCCGCACAACGACGCGGATATATGCCCAACCCCGCAGCAAAACGGCTGGCACTAGGGCGCTCGGGCTATGTGGGCTTGGTCTATCCTTTTGGCCCTAATGATCTCGGCGACCCGTCGTTTCTCACCGTCATCAGTGGTCTACGCGCGGTGTTAGAAGCCAATCACTACGAATTACTGCTGATCTCTGAAGCCCCGGATGACCCGATCCAAAGTTATCGCCGCGTGATGAGTTCAGGCTTAGTCGATGGCTTGATAGTCGCGCGCACACAGCGCCATGATCCTCGCCTGGCCTTGCTTCAGGAGCATGGGCTGCCGTTTGTCGCGCATGGGCGCTCAGAGCTGTCGGCCCCCTACCCCTGGCTCGATTATGACAACGAACTGGGGGGGCGCCTCGCCGCGGAGCGCCTTCTGAGCTTAGGCCATCGCCGCATCGCCCTGCTCAGTGCAGACCTGGGCCTGACCTTTGCGTGGCAGCGCCGCGCAGGATTTATGAGTGCCCTGCAGGCGGCGCAAGTGAGCCCACAGCCACAGTATCTGCGCGAGGGGGTATTTGACCGGCGCAGTGGCTATCAAGCGATGGGAAGCTTGCTAGAGCTGCCCACCCCTCCTACCGCTGTGCTCGTGGACAACAACCTCTCCGCTATCGGGGTCCTGCGGCAGATAGAAGAGCGCAAGCTGGTGCTCGGGCGGGATATTTCCGTGATCATCTACGACGCGCTGCCCCCCGATACATTGCAAAGCAAGCACATCACCATTGTTCAACAACCCGATTTACTGGGTGCCGGACGGGCTTTAGCGGAGTTAATGCTACGACGCTTACAGGGCGAATCTCCCGAACAGCTCCATACCCTCCTGCAACCCCTTCTTGTCGATGGCCCTTCCGATGGGCCTGTTTTCTCACTATGTAGCTAATATGAAACAACTTTATTCAGACTCGCCGCAACAGTCCCACTGGTGGCGCGGCGCCAGCATCTACCAAATCTATCCGCGTTCGTTCCAGGACAGCAATGGCGACGGCATTGGGGATCTTGCAGGCATTACTGCTCGTCTGCCTTATGTCGCAGCCTTGGGCGTGGATGCCATTTGGATTTCGCCATTTTTTGCCTCTCCCATGAAAGACTTCGGCTACGACGTCAGTGACTACTGCCAAGTGGACCCGATGTTTGGGAACCTCGATGATTTTCGCGCCCTGGTTGCGCGTGCGCACGAGCTCAATGTCGCCGTACTCATCGATTTGGTGCTCTCGCATACCTCGGACCAGCACCCGTGGTTTCAAGAGAGCCGCTCCAGCCAAGACAATGACCGCGCTGACTGGTACGTCTGGGCCGATGCGCGCGCCGATGGTGGCCCGCCGAACAACTGGCTGTCGCTTTTCGGCGGCTGTGCATGGCAGTGGGATACTCGGCGCAAGCAGTACTATTTGCATAATTTTCTGCGCGAACAGCCCGACCTGAACTTCCATTGCGACGCCCTACGCCAGTCTTTGCTTGATGTCGCGCGCTTTTGGTTGGAGCTTGGCGTGGATGGTTTTCGACTAGACACGGTGAATTTTTACTATCACGACGCCCAGTTGCGGGACAACCCTGCCGCGGACCCGCACGTGCGCAAAGTCGATGTGCCGGATATCAACCCCTATTCCATGCAGAATCATTTGTACTCGAAGTCCCAACCCGAGAACTTAGCCTTTCTGGAAGACTTCCGGGCCTTGCTCGATCGCTACCCCGGCAGCACGACCGTCGGGGAAGTTGGCGAGAACGCGCGCGCACTAGAAATCGTGGAGCAATACACCAGCGGCGATACGCGGCTGCACATGTGCTACTCCTTTGACTTTCTCGGCGGGGGCATTGACCCCCACTACGTCCGCGAGCGCATCGCCGCCCACCAGCGCGAAGCGGCGCAAGCCTGGGCCTGTTGGTCGTTTAGTAATCACGATGTCGCCCGCCACGTCAGCCGTTGGAGCGAGCTGGGCGGCAGCAGCGATGAGCGCGGCCGCTTTTTGCTTGCCGTACTAGCCTGCCTGCGCGGCTCCTTGTGCCTCTACGCTGGTGAAGAGCTGGGCTTACCCGAGGCAGACATTGCGCTGGAAGATATCCAAGACCCCTATGGGCTTGAGTTTTGGCCTGAGTACAAAGGCCGCGACGGTTGCCGCACACCCATGCCGTGGGAGGAGCGCGAGCACGGCGGCTTCAGCACAGTGCGCCCCTGGCT
>CAKZUS010000202.1 GCA_937921805.1 uncultured Granulosicoccaceae bacterium | reverse complement strand
CGCGTAGCGCAGGCCTGCATCACGTCCGAGATCCCTTGGTAACGGCGCTCGGGCAGCCACAGCAGCATCACGCCCACGATCAGTCCACCAACCGTCGGGGCCAGCACCACCTGCCACCAAGGCAGCAACACCACGTGATCGAGAAAATTCGACTCGTCTGACCCGCCTGACCACAGCGCTTGCACAGCCACGATAGCCTCGACAAAAAGCTCTGTCGCTACCCCGACCAAAGCCCCCACTACAACGGCGATGACTGTCACCGCCGTGGCGCCATTACGCATTCCGACACCTCCCTGTGAGAAATCGTCTCTCTCTTGCATACTGCGGGCCATCCATCACTCTCAGTGTTGTTCTATCGGGTTGTTCTATCGGGTTGTTCTATCGGATTGTTCTATCGGGGTATTGCTCTAATGAGTTTTCGCTCTATCGGGTCGATACGCTGTTGATACGTTATTGCCCGTTGCTGTCCGTTGCGGTACTGAGTACTGCACGGGCGATAGTTCATGCCCATATTGGCAGTACACTGCTCAACTTGGGCACAATTCGGGCACAATGCGCCCTCTGTGTCCATCCTCTCGGTTCCCATCTCGGTGCCCAGGCTCGTGGCGCTTCTCTCGCAACGCGGAATCTCCTCACATGATGCCCATCGCCCTACAACTGTCTCCCGAAGCCCAAGGCGCTTATTTTGCCGATGCACTGCGCGTCGCCGAAATAGAGCTTGAACAAGTTTATAAGCACCCAGTGCGCCTGCGCGAGCACGGCGGGCTGCGTTTTTTCGAGCTAGAGTGCAACGCAGAGCAACTCACAGCGCTGCTGCGCCTGTCTTTTGTGCAAGGCGCGTATGCCATCGAAGGCGAGCTACTACGCCCGCTGGCCCACACCCCTGATTTCTTCCTGCACCCAGACTTTGTTTTTGGGAGCAAATTCCGAGGCAAGACTCACGAGCGCCTCACGCAATTGCTCATCAATATCGGTCTCTCGGCACTGCCTCCTCCAGACCCTGCTGCAGCGCCACTGCGCCTGCTCGACCCTTTGTGCGGGCGGGCGACCACGCTGTTGTGGGCTATGCGTTATGGCATTCAGGCCTTTGGCGTAGAACAAGATCCTCTCGCCCACGACGATGTGCGCCGCCACCTGAAGAAGTGGGCCAAGCTACATCGACAGAAGCACCAGATTCGTGAAGGCTTTACCGGCAAAGCCAACCGCAAGGGCCGCGGTCGCACACTCGACTTCTCTACGCCCGAGACCAGTATGCGCATGGTCATTGGAGACGCGCGCGAGGCGCACTTCAAAAAAGAGCAATTCGACCTCATCGTCAGCGATATACCGTATGGCATCCAACACGGGGCAGGACCTCAAATACTTGATCTTCTTGAAGAATGCGCCGTCGCCTGGCGCCCTCGGCTGCGTGGTGCCTTGGTCTTGGCCTACAACCGCAACAACCCCAAACGGCGCGCTATCGCCGATGTCTTTGCCCGCAATGGGTATCACGTTCACGAGCTAAGCGTGGCGCATCGCATGAGCGAGTCCATTGTGCGCGATGTCTTGTTGTGCACACTGAGCCAAGATTAACAAGATTAATGTGATGTAAACACGCTACAGAGTTCAGAGGCATTGTGTGGCTAAAACGGCTAACACGAGCCTAATCGCGCCAAACACTGCAATTAGTACTACCGTCTCTCGCCAGTATTGGGTCAGTATTCTGGAGGCAACAAAAAGTTCCCTCCAGAAACATACCAAAGCGAGACCTGTGAGAATGAGTTTAAAACCCCCTTTAACCGATCTAGACATCCCCGTTGTCAGGCAGGGATTCTACAAAGGATTCAATTCGATAGTGACCTTGGGGTCCAAGTTATTGATCGCCCTACTGGTAATTTGGGCTGCTGTTTTTTCTGAGCAAGCGGGCCAAGTGCTCGGCGCTGTCAAAAACTGGTCCTTCGCCAACTTTGGTGCCTGGTACCTGTACGTGGTGGCGCTTTTTATCTTAGTCTGCTTCCTTGTTGCAGTGATTCCCTCAACAGGCAAAATACGCTTAGGCAAGCATGATGACCGGCCAGAGTTCTCGAACTTTTCTTGGTTCTCGATGATGTTTGGTGCCGGGATCGGCATCGGCATGCTGACCTTTGCCACTGCAGAGCCCATCTATCACTTCGCGCAAAACCCCAGCACCATCATGGGTTTGACCCAGCCAGAGACAGCTGAAAATGTGCGTGCGGCCTATAAGTGGTCTTTCTTGCACTGGGGGCTTCCCGCCTGGTCTGCCTACGCGATTGTCGGCCTGTCATTGGCCTTTTTCAGCTACAACCGTGGCCTGCCACTAACAATTCGCTCGGCACTGGCTCCGCTGTTTGGCAGAAGCCTAGAAGGGCGTTTGGGCGATATCGTCGATATCACTGCAGTTATCGCCACCATCACGGGCGTTGCGGTCACCATCGGGTTCGGACTGAGTCAGTTCGCCTCTGGTATGCACAGCGTCTTTGGTTCGGAGTGGATGCTCAATGCAGAGGGCGGCCCCAGTAACGTGGCCATGCTGGTTGCGCTTGCCATCGTGATGAGCGCCTCGACCTTATCGGCATTGTCTGGCGTTGGCAACGGCATCAAATGGCTGTCCAATATTAATATGGCCCTGTCGATTGCACTGCTGGCCTACTTTATCTTCTTCGGCTCTGCAGGCTTTGCCATCAAGCATCTGGTACTGGGTATCTGGGATCACATCACCAGCATCATCTCGACCACTACCACCTATTGGGGACCAAGCGATGAAGAGCCAGCCGCCACCCTCTATAAGTGGCAATCGCTCTGGTGGACTGTGTTTTACTGGGCATGGTGGATCGCTTTCGCCCCCTTCGTAGGGGTGTTCTTGGCCCGTATTAGCCGTGGTCGTACTGTGCGCGAGTTCATTCTTGGGGCCGTGATGGTGCCTTCTCTCATGTGCTTTATCTGGTTCACAATTGTCGGTGGCACCGCCATTGACCTCGAGCTCACCGGTGGCGCAAACCGCGTGATCCTCGACGCAGGACAAGAGTCGCAGCTGTTCGCCATGATCAACTTCTTGATCGAGAGCGATTTATTAGCAACGCTTATGATCGCCATGATTGTCGTTTTGCTTCTGACCTATCTGGTCACCTCTGCAGATTCGGCCGTCCTCATCATCACCACCATCAGCTCTGCTGGAGACGAGTCGCAAAAAGGCAAAACACACATCATCTTGTGGGGCATCTTGCTCACGGGTGTCATTGGGTTTTTGCTCGTCGCGGGTGGTCTGGATGCCATCAAATCCGCCATGATTATTGGGGCGTTGCCCTTCTCGCTGATCATGGTATTGATGGGCGTATCACTGGTCAAAGCACTGATTCGCGATTCCATCCGCGCCAAGCAGTAAGTTCATTCGCTTAGCTGCGGCGAAAATAGTGCATAAGCGCGACACCATGAGCGCGACATCGAGAGGGGACAGTCTTCGTCCCCTCTCGATATGCGGCCCCGCGGTGGATTTTCGCCTGAGTCCAAGGCCTCCCTTTCAGGGGAAGCCTTTTTTGTGCTTGGGGTCCCAGCCAAAGCTCTAACCAGCGCCTTTCAACTCGTTTTTCAATACGTAGGAGGCGTGCTGGCGCTCACCACTTCTGCCGTCTCATCGCCCACGCAACGAATGCGGTGTGGCAGACGCGTATCAAAATAATACGCATCGCCCGGCCCAAGGCGCTGCGTCTCGCCGTCAATCGTCATCTCGATATGCCCGCGCACCACCACTCCGCCTTCCTCGCCCTGGTGATGGATCATCTCTTTGCCCGTATCAGCCTCTGGTGGATAGATTTCGTGCATCAAACACAGCTGACGATCCGGGTGATCATGACCGACCAAACGATAAATCACGTCCGCAGCCCCGACATTGGGCAGGTCTTCGCCTCGGTAGAACACTTGCTGTGTCGACAAGCTGGGACCTGCAAAAAACTCCACGACGGAAATAGGAATGCCATCGAGCACCTTTTTGAGCTTCGCGACGGTTGGGCTGACTTTGTTCGTTTCGATCAGGGAAATGGTTGCATTGGTCACGCCTGCGCGTTTGGCTAGCTCACGCTGAGAAAAGCCCGCCGCTTCGCGCAGCGTGCGCAAACGCTCTCCAATCTCTTCTGCATCCAATACCGTTAGTCCTTGATGTCTGTTGCCAGAATACTCCACAGATTCATATCTATAGGCTGCCCCAGAGACAAACTACTGGCCCGTTCAGTGCCCTCAAAGAGATACCCTGCGCGGCGTACCACCGCTTCACTAGCGGTATTCGCAACAGCCGTACGGGCCTTGATTCGATACACCGGATAGTGGCGAAACACCAGTTTGGTCAGCCCGATGACCGCCATCGTCGCCAGCCCTCGGCCGGTAGACTGGGCATCCAGCCAGAAGCCCATTTCGGCATCTTGGCGCGGACTATTGAGGCGCGCCAAGGCACAGCCCCCGACAATGCGTCCGTGCTCGACAATCGCGACATTCATCTCGGTCCCTTTGCCAAAATACTCCAACGCGGTGCGAATAAAGATCTCAGCGCGATTCCCATTGCGCAGCTCGGCAATCAGAGGCGCAAAGCGCTCTAAGTGCTCGGCGTTTTCCTGCAGCACGGTCTTGAGTTCTAGCGCATCGCCTGGTAACAGTAGACGCAACTCAAGCCCTTCTCCTACATTTGCACTAAACATCGTCTCTCCTGGCAACAGCCTGCCATAATGCCTGTTTTTGGTTGGTAATACCTATGGCCCTACTTCGACTCGATCAGGCGGAACTGAGTTTTGGCGACGCCGTTTTGCTCGACCGAGCGGAGCTTGCTATCGAGCCTGGGGAACGCATCGCACTGATCGGGCGCAACGGCGCCGGCAAGTCGACCCTCATGCAAGTGCTCGCAGACAAACAAACGCTCGACGCTGGGCAGTGCGTCCGTCGCGATGCACTGCGCGTGGCCTTGTTGCCGCAGCAAGTCCCAGTGCTAGACGCCAGCGTACTGACGATGATCATGCTCGGAGCTGAAGCCGCCAGTCAAGCACTAAAGCGCTACCAAGCACTGGCAGAGAGCGGCGACATTGGCGATGAATTTGTGCGCGCACAAGCCGAAGTCGATGCACTCGATGGCTGGACATTAGAGACGCGCGCGCTCGCGCTCTGCCAACAGCTGAATCTCCCCACCGACGCCCCTTACAGCTCGCTCTCTGGAGGACGCAAACGCCTTGCCACACTCGCGCAGTGCTTACTCGCCCAGCCCGAGCTGCTGCTGCTCGACGAGCCGACCAAC
>CAKZUS010000201.1 GCA_937921805.1 uncultured Granulosicoccaceae bacterium | reverse complement strand
CTGCGCGCTAGCTCCAATGTCTGTTGCACTTCGCTTATTGGCATATCTTTGTACGTTGATGTCATGGTTTGTTACCTCTCACGAATACTCTCCTCCCGATACCGCAGCAACGGGGCCATAAAAAACTCAATAATCCGCCGCTTACCTGTTTTGATTTCAGCGGTAATACTCATTCCGGGCTTCAGCGCCACCACATTCTCCCCAATCTGCATGCTGTTTTGCTGCAAAGTCAGTTGGGTTTTAAACAGCAGGCCTCGCTGTTCGTCCACGATGGCGTCGTCGGCAATGTGGGTAATGCTGGCGTCGAGCACGCCGTATTTGGTGAAGTTGAAAGTGTGGATTTTGACCTCTGCTTGCATACTGGGATCGATAAAGCCGATGTCGTTATTGGTGATAAACACCTCGGCGGTCAGTGCCGCGTCGGCAGGCACGATGTGCATCAGCACCTGGGCGTCGGTGACGATGCCGCCGATGGTGTGGGTCTGGATGTCTTGCACGCGCCCCGCCACGGGGGCGTAGAGCACTTGGTGGTCGAGGCGGTGTTGCCATTGTTCAATGCTCGCGCGCAGGGTCGGGATGCTCTGGTCGGCTCTTGCGATGCGCTCATAGCGCTCGCTGCGCCACTGCGCACGTTGGGTGTGGATTTGCTCGCGCAGGGCGCGGGCTTCGGCCTGTAGGGCGTTGCGGGCGTGGTATTGGGCGCTGCGCTCTTGTTTTAGCTCAATCACGCGGGACTCGGCGCTCTCGCGCTCCACCTGGGACACCAGCCCGCCGGAGGCGAGACGGGTCATGCGCAACTGCTGAGTCTCGGCATTGGGCAGGAGGCGCACGGCTCGGGCGATTTGGCTCTGCGCGCCGCGTTGCTGGGCTTCGATGCGCTCAAGACTGCGGGCGATGCCGCTGAGCTGTGAGTAGTAGGCGGTCAGGGTGTTGGCTGCGCGCTGCTGCGCCAGGGCTTGCTCGCTCTGGCTGATCCCGTCGGGCAGTAGCAGAGGCGCTGAGGCGGTGCTGTTGGCGGAATTGCCTGTAGAGTCGCGTGCAGAGTCGCTGGCGAGTAAGGCAACGTCAATAGCCCGATCAATGCGCGTTGTGCGCAGCTGTGTGCGGAGCTTGCTAATTTCGCCGTGGGCTTCTGTGGCGTCGAAGCGAATCAGCGCTTGGCCTTGCTCAACGCGATCCCCCTCGGAGACATAGATCTCTTGCACCATGGACTTGGCGAAGGGCTGGATTTTTTTTAGCCCCGCACTGGGAATAATCTTGCCCTCGGCGGTGGCGACGATGTCTACCTTACCAAAGCTCGCCCAGGCCACTGTGCCAACGAACAGCGTGAGCAAGGTGAACAACAGAACCCCGGCAATAGGATTCGGTGGCGTCTCTTGTACGGCCAGGGCATCGGGTAAGAAGCCCAACATGGCGCGATCATCATGTTTCATTACTGGCCCTCTTGTTCTCAGCATGGCTCTTTGAGGCTTGTAGAAAGCGTAGTTGGTTTCGAATCAGCGGGTTATCGAGAAGAGCGGGGTCAAGAGTGGGGGGCGGTGCGTACTGCGCTTGGCTTTGTACCAACTTGGTGTAGTAGCCATTGGCCTCAATGAGCGATTCGTGCGTACCGGATTCGACGATTTCGCCCTTGTCCATAACAATCAGACGGTCGCAGTTTTGCACTGTGCTGAGTCGGTGGGCAATGGTGATGACGGTGCGATTTTTACTGATACGCTCCATATTGTCCTGGATGATTTTCTCGGATTCGTAGTCCAGGGCGCTGGTGGCCTCGTCAAAGATTAAAATACGCGGATCGCTGACCAGGGCGCGGGCGATAGCGACCCGTTGGCGCTGACCGCCGGAGAGGTTGCCACCACGCTCGCCAACAATCGTGTCGTAGCCTTGAGGCAGCTCGGCGATAAAGTCGTGCGCACCACTGAGCTGTGCAGCGTGGACAATGCGCTCCATCGGCAAGCTCAGATCAACCAAGGCAATGTTGTCGCGGATGCTGCGATTGAACAAGTGGCTCTCTTGCAATACCACGCCAATCTGTCGGCGCAGCCACGAGGTGTCGACGGTCGATAAGCACACGCCATCGAGCAAGATGCGCCCTTGCTCGGGCATGTAGAGGCGCTGAATTAATTTGGTGATGGTGCTTTTGCCAGAGCCAGATCGCCCGACAATGCCGATGCGCTCGCCAGCTGCGATAGTGACATCGAGGCCGTTGAGCACCATGGGGGCCTCGGGTTTATAGCGAAAGTGCGCCTGCATAATGCGCACTTCGCCGTGCACCTTGTGGAGCCGTGTGCGGCTGCTGTCGGGGCGTTGCTCGGCGGGGGTGTTGAGGATATCACCTAGTCGCGCAATCGAAATACCCGCTTGCTGGAAGTCTTGCCAGAGCTGTACGAGCTTGAGCACGGGGCCACTGACTCGACCGGCGAGCATATTAAAGGCGATCAACTGACCGACAGTCAGGTGGCCGTCAATCACCAAGTGCGCTCCCCACCAGATAATACCCAGCGTGGTCACTTTGCTGACTAAGGAAGAGCACTGACTGGCGATGTTGCCGACATGTTGCGCTTGGAACGAGGCGGTGACGTAGTTGGAGAGATGGCGTTCGAGCTGCTGGCGCATCTGCGGCTCCATCGCCATAGATTTTACGGTTTCCATGCCCGTGATCGCCTCGGTTAAAAAGGCGGTGTTTTCAGCGCCGTGTTTGAACTTCTCGTCCAGTCGTCGACGCAAAATCGGCATGATGAACAAAGACAACACCACATAGCAAGGAATGCTTGCTGCGACGATAGCGGTCAGAGTGGGGCTGTAGAAATACATCACGCCCAGAAAAGCCAAGACAAAAAAGACATCCAACACGAGTGTCAGCGCTGAACTGGTGAGAAAGTCACGAATGCTATCGAGCTCGCGCACGCGCGCGACGCTATGCCCCACCGAGCGGCTGTCGAAGAAATTCATCGGCAGTGCCAGTAAGTGCCCAAATAGTCGGCTGCCTAACTCAACATCGACGCGGTTGGCGGTGTGGCTGAATAGGTAGGTGCGCACGCCGCCGATAAACACTTCGAACACCGCTACAGCCAGAAAACCAACGGCGAGCACATCCAGCGTGGTAAACCCTCGGTGTACGAGCACTTTGTCCATCACGACTTGGAAGAACAAAGGCGTTAGCAATGACGCCAGCTGCAAGAAGAAAGAAGCGATGAGTACCTGATAGAAAATATGACGGTACTTGAAAAGCGAAGGGATAAACCACTTGAGGCCGAATTTGGCGCCACGAAAATGGGTAATGCCGCGCTCGGCAAATGCCAGAAATTCACCATTCCATCTTTTTTCAAATTGCTGCTCGGATAAGACCTGAGGCGAGGGTTCGCGTAAGTCGAGAATCAGTACGGACCCGTCATCTTTGACTTTCGCTAAAATAATATAGCTGTTGTCTTTCTCTTTGACGATGGCTGGCAAAGTCAGTTTGGGGAGTTTTCGCAAACTGGGGCGTAGTATTTTTGTTTTAAATCCGATGCTGCTGGCTGCAGCGAGGAGCTTGTGGTCAATGCTCTGAGCACCAGTGCTATCGAGCTGACCAAATTCGTGTTGTAATGTATCGAGACTGACGGAAATGCGATGCAATTTGGCTATAGCAACCAAGGACCGCAAGCCTAGAGTCAATGGCGAGCATTGGTCTTTTGTATTATCTGTGCTCATATTTTTTATTATAAAGAGTGAATTGTTAATATATTTTTAGTTATCAAAAAACTCCGATAATATACTACGCGCAATAGGATGCGGGTGCACTGCGTGCACGAAAGATAATAGAGGAGTGAGGGGGAATCCTTTCTCGCATAAGTCATTATAGAAGTATTTGTATTCAAGTCGAACTCACCCTATCACAGTGGGATGGGAAAGCAGTATTACATTTCTGTAATGTGTGAGGACTTAGACACAATGGACAGCTTTGGGAGAGCGAGGCTTTCTCTCCTTAGTGTTGCTGTTCGTGTTCGTGTTCGTGTTCGTGTTCGTGTTGCCAGTGTGCAGCGGTGTCGCACTGCTCCGAGCCTTGCGCAGTAAGGCTTTTCGAGCGGGAAGAAGGCCCACGCAGGGGGCCAGCGCTAAAGACTAAGACTTTTTCTCTAGCAGAGTCTTGGGGCGGATTTCTTTGGCTCGCTTGAAGAGGCTGAAAGTTTGGTTGACGTAGTTGACCGCCGCAGAGATGCTCTGCAGGTAACTGTCGAGGGCTTCTGTGCGCTGTGCTTCGATAAGCTGGAAATTGCGCTCAGGACTATCTAGCTCGAATTGACAATAAAATAACGGCTGACCACGTTTTAGGCGGATCTCCTTTTGGGTGTTGTGCCACTCAAACGCCCACATCAGTGGTCGCGGCCATATGTCAATAGGGAAACGACCACCAAAAATAGTCCCCGGCAGTGCAGGCTCATCATAGTGAAAGAAAGGAGGAACTTGCGAGAGATATACTGGCTCATCGGCGATGAAGAGATAGGGCAGGGCAAGCTGAATAATAGGCCTGCCTGGAACACGCCATTCGCTCTCGTTGGTGATGGAGAGCATTTTTTTGAGCTTATTAGAGCGTATCGAGCTTTTATCGCCAAGTAAGTTGCGCAGCACCGGGCGCCCTTCTGGGTCTCGTTCAAATGCGATGTGCAAGTCAATAGGGCAGCGTACTAAAACATAACGATTTTCTAAATTTAATACTGCTGGGCAGCGAGAGGCGGATTTTGCGTGCTCGCGATTAATATCAGCGGACCGAATTCGCTCCGGCGGGAAATAGATAATACTGGATTTTTCATTGTCCAAAAGCCAGCCAATTTGTACGATGCCAGACTTTGGATCATCTGCTTCGCGTGTATATTGAATTGAAAATTCCATGCTCGGTGCGCAGTGTAAACATACGATAGTACAAGATTTTCGTAGGCGGCGTTTTGGAGACGAAGTGTGCCGCTACTGCTCTC
>CAKZUS010000200.1 GCA_937921805.1 uncultured Granulosicoccaceae bacterium | reverse complement strand
AAGAGCTAACGCCGAAACTGCAACCGCTGATCGATACCTTTGTGAGTATCAAAACCACCATTGGCGATATGGCCACGACGGCTAAGGCATTTACGGCTGGAATGTTTGAGGGCGTCAGCGATCATATAGAGCCGATTAAACAGGCTATCGAAGGCTTAGCACCAGCATGGGAACAGCTCAGATCCGCCGCTATGCCCGCTATCAATGCCATTAAGGGCGCTATCGGCGATGTGATGGCGTTTTTCGCTGATCTGTTCGCACCAATTACCGCCGCCAAACACGATCTAGAAGGCGTCACCGAAGCAGGTCAAGCCTTTGGGAATCTGGTGGGCGAGACGATCAAGACCGCTGTAGAGGCGATAGGTGGCTTGCTGACCAATATGAGCGAGTTGGTGACTTATCTCACCGAGAAGTTTGCTCCACTGGGTAAGGCAATCAAAGAGTATTGGGGCGCTGTAGCGGATCTGTTTGGGGCCATCTTCGACAAGTTCAGTGGTCTATCTGGTGAAGCTGAGGGTTTTAAGACCGCACTCAACGATCTACAACCCGCTATAGACGCGATTAGCAACGTTATCAAAACCGTATTTGAAGGCGCTATCGAGATCGTCACAGGTGCCGTGAATCTCCTGACTGATGGAGTGCGCACGCTAACCGACTGGATTAACGGCCATGATTCGGCAGCCGGTAAAGTGCAAGAGCATGCTAATGCTTTGGCGGAGTTCAGCGGCAATACGGCTGACGCAGTAGAGAGCCTAAAAGCTCTCAGCAACGCCGAACAGATGCAGATCAAGTTCCAAGCCGTGGAAGGGATCACCGCCGCAGAAACCGAGCTCAAGTCGGTAGCGCAAGCTATGAGCGGCATTGCTGATATTGATTGGTCGTTTAACGATTTTGATCGGGGGTCCGAACTCGTAGACCAGCTCAGTACCGGCAAAATCAATATTGATGACTTCACCAATGAACTCAACGCCTACATCCAGAGCGGGGGAGAGTTTGCAGAAGAAGCGCAGCAGATGATTATCAAATCGTCTGACTACTCCACCGCGCTCGCTAATCTGGAGCAACTACGCCAGACCATCGCCAATGTGCACACTGCTCAGAACGAACTAGCCGCCTCAGCCGCTGAGATGGGTACAAACGTTGTGAACTTCGCGACAGTCAAAGCCGAACGAGTGGAAACGCCGCGTCTACCGCCTCAACAGAACACCGTCAACGCGACCCAGACCACCACGATCAACGTCACGCAACTACCAGGCGAAGATGGTGAGGCGTTAGCCCAGCGTGCCGCTCAGCTCGTCGAAGCGCAGCAGCGGATCAACGATCGCCGCGCCGTGCATGGCGCCCTCTACGACGGGATCTAGCGGTGATCACCATGCTGGGTCAATACGTCTTTAGCTTGCACAGCGCGGGCTATCGATCGCAGAGCACCGATGCCCCGTACCGGTGGGCCTATGTCGATGTTGTTGGCGCGGCTCCCGTACCGCAATACCTTGGCCCCGGCCTCAAAAAGCAGAGCCTCAAAGGCGCGCTGTACCCAGAGCTAACCGGTGGCTTAGAGCAAATCGACGCCATGAACGCCGAAGCAGGGCAGGGCACACCGCTATTGCTCGTGTTTTCGAGCGGTATCGTGGGAGGGTATTGGTGTATTGACGCTATCCAACACGAGGCCACTAAACACAACCGACACGGCGATCCACAAGAAATCTCGTTCACGGTTAACCTCAGCCAAGGCGCGCAATGAAGTACCGCACCATTGAAGGGGATCGCCTAGACCTCATCGCACACAAGCATTACAAGAGCCTCAAGGGCACCGTTGAATTCCTATTAAAGCACAACCCGGGGCTAGCCGATCACGGGCCGGTACTGCCCTCTGGTGTGCTAATCGAGCTGCCCGAGGTCGCCATACAGAGTACGCCCGTGCGAGTGACCCTATGGAGCTAACGCACTACACCCCCGCGTATCGCGTGTCCGCCGATGGCGAGGACATCAGCGCCGTTATACAACCGCGTTGTATCAGCCTCTCTATCGTCGATCAAGCCGGTATCGAATCTGACAGCATGAGCTTGAAGCTTGATGATCGAGACGGATTACTAGAGATGCCGCCACGCGGTCGAGTGCTCACGGTAGCGTTGGGATACGACGAGACGGGCCTCGTCACCATGGGGCAGTACGTTGTTGATGATGTGGTGATTGGTCATGCGCCTAATACGATGACGATCAATGCCAAAGCCGCCGACACCACCCAGCAGCTCACGGCACCCAAAACACGGACGTGGCAACACTCGACCTCTCAACATATAAGCCTGAATGAGATTGTGAGCGTGATTGCTCGTGAGCATGGACTCACCCCCGTCACCAGTGTCGAGTATGCCCGTACCACCTATGGCGTGGTGAACCAGACCGCCGAAAGCGACATCAACCTACTAACACGGCTCGCTAGCGATATCGGCGCGATCGCCAAGCCCGTTGCCGGTCGCTTAATCTTGGTCCCGCGTGGGCAAGCCAAATCAGCCAGTGGGCAAGCGCTAGAGGGGGTCACACTCAGCCCAAACGCGGTACAGCCAGGCCTTAGCGTGCGGCACGGGTTACGTGAGCAGTACGGCTCCGTCGTAGCCTACTACCACGACACCGATACGGCGCAGCGCAAGAGCGTGAAAGCGGGTAGCGAAGCTCCAGAACTGGTACTACGCGACACCTATGACGACGAGACCGCCGCGCAACAGGCTGCGCAGTCACGGCTACGCCGCGCCACACAATCGCCCTCAGATTTGAGCTTTTCAATGCCAGGAGATACCGCTGTCAGTGCTGAGGTACCGCTTACCCTCACGGGGTTTCGGTCCGGCATTGACGGGCAGTGGGTCTGTGAGCGTGTCACACATAAATACGACAGCAGTGGTTTTATTACTTCAGTAACAGCGGTGGCCGCATGAAGCATTACAAATATCGCCTTGCTCACGACATCACCTTCACGATTCCAGAGTTGGAATGGACTCACGCTCAGTTTAATTTTGTCACCATTGAGCGAGGCACCTTAACGATACGCGCCGACTACTGCTGGGATGGCTGCTCGCCTAAGAAAGTGCTGAGCCTTGGGCCACTGGTCACGGTGGTGGGCACGCCTGACGGGCCTTTACGCCATGGTAAACCGTGGACGAATGACGCGAGCTTAGTGCACGACGTGCTGTGCCAGTATCGCCACCGATTACCACTCACTAAGGCGCAAGTGGTGGGCATTTTTGAGCGCATGCTACGCCAGGTGCGTTGGCCTGCTACAGACTGGTATGTCTATGCTGTGGACCGGTGGGGGCCGCAGGATTTTCCCCCAGGCACTTACTTTGACTAACGCTGTATCTCTGAAACAGCGGTGGGGTTGGATTTACCCTTTTTCAAAAAGGATCATGTAGCCAGCTCCAAATGTCCAAAGACCTATTGTGCATACCAGGATAAGCAGTTGGAGAAAATTTACAAATAGGTTGGATGTGCTGTGTGGTTCAACATGAACAGCCTTCCAGCCTTCTGCATTTTCTCTAACTAGGACTTTGTCTATCGCCGCTTTGGGATTGGTTGTGAGCATCCCTATCAGCCCCCCAGATAGCGCTACTCTTTCTACTTTATTCGCCATTATTTTTCTCCCTAAA
>CAKZUS010000199.1 GCA_937921805.1 uncultured Granulosicoccaceae bacterium | reverse complement strand
GTCGACATTCCTGGCACTGCGCCCCGTTATAGCGTGAGTTTCGACATCACTCACTGGGTGCATCAACTCGACGACGGCCTGCTCCTGCACTTCGTCCCAACAAACGATTTGCCGCTCATCGAGTACCACACCCCACACAACAGCCTCTCTCTCCAGCGGCCAAGACTTTCGATACATCGTCATTCCGTGTGCTCTTGACACGGTACTTGCTAAGTATCGCATTATGGCTTTTACCCTCGAAATAGACCTCCCCCATCTACGGTTTGAAGACCGACAGGGGCAGCTTGCGACACTACACTGGTCAGGCACGACCGTGCCCAGTCGCCACTGGCTTCGCATCGCACTGCCAAGTGCCCTGCTACGCCGGCGACAGGTCCATGTCATGCTCGGGAGTCAGCACTGGGCGCAACGCACGCATTCGCTCCATCCCTCGCGAACGCAAACGCGCGAACAAGCACTGCTTGAGACCCTTCGCCAGAGCCATACTGACAACCAAACCCTAGACGTGCACTGGGCCGAGCCGACTCCCCACGATGAGCACGTCGCCCACGTCTTCGAGACCGATACGGCTTTTGCCATGAGCTGGCTGCACGCCCTACACAACGCGGGCTTTTCGCCCACGCGTGTCGAGCCACATTTGGCGGGTTTAATCCGCTGTATTCAGCCACACAGCCTCGCCCAGCAGCACAGCATCTTAATGCTCCATATGCAGGCAAAGCACTGTACCTACATTTTGGTCAATGCCGGAGAGTATTTACTCTCGCGGCAGGTCGCACCGGGTATTGATGATCTGTCGCGGGCGCTGGCCGACATCACACAACTGCAACTCGCAGAGCTTGCGGGTTTGGATGATCAGCAAAGAGCAGCGATGGAACATTCGGCAGAACAAGCTTTGGCGCCCAGCCTCCTCAATATCCGCTCCGAAATAGACAAAATAGAACTCGCCTTTGCCTCACGCCAACATGGACGCGGGCTTGACGAGCTATGGATTAGCTGCGAGCACCCTTTGCCCGAATCATTTATCGGCTGGCTCTCGCATGTCGCTGAACGCCCTGTCATGTGGTGTCACAACCAGGCCGAGCAGGCCCATTGCCCGCACTTGCGACGAGCGGCTTTGTGCACCTAGACCTCACCCCCGTTGATTTCTCTCGCCAATTGCGCAGGCAGCGGCGGCGACGACTGTTTACAGGCATGGTGCTGCTCGCCTCCTTGGCGCTAGTGATGGCAGGCCTCCAGAGCTGGCGCAGCTACACCATGACGCACTCTGAGGTTGGACAAATGCAAACACAGCTGCGCAGCCTGCGCGCAGCGACCACCGCCTGGCAACGCGCTCAAGAAACCGCTCGT
Source organism: uncultured Granulosicoccaceae bacterium (assembly GCA_937921805.1). Lineage (GTDB taxonomy): Bacteria > Pseudomonadota > Gammaproteobacteria > JABXHR01 > JABXHR01 > CAKZUS01. Next base: position 3,686 of record CAKZUS010000199.1, on the reverse strand, counting down.
GCACTCGACACTCGTCGTCAACACATTCAGTCCCTGCAGCGCAGCCTTTCTCTGCAGTACATGTCGGAAATATTCGAACGCCTCCCCGACGCGGCCAAGCTGCACTGGCTGCGCATAGAGATGCACTCACAACACCGTGTGCTCACAACACTAGAGGGCAGCGCACTCACTACCGTAGCAGCGCTGCACTTTCGGGATCAGCTCCACCAGCTCGGGCAAGCTAGCCTAGATCAAACCGCTTCGGATTTCGGGCGCGATGAGCCGGTCTTTGTTCTCAGGCTAGAATCGAATGATTGACCTCAACCTCGATGCGACCCCGCGGCAAAAGTGGATACTGGCAGCGCTCATCGCCGTGCTGATTGTCTACTATCCACTTCGTCACTATGCCGTGCCGCTGTGGGAATCATATTCGCAGCTACGTGAGCAGCACCACGCTCTGCGTACAGAGCTAGCGATGCTTCCCGAGACCAAGCATGACACGCCCGCTCTAGAGCAAGCCAATGACCAGGCCCAGCAAGACATCCAGTCGATGCTGTATACCGGCCCGACCGATACCGCTTCTCTGCGCCTTCTCATAGAGCCACTCTTAACGCAGCATCGAGCACAGCTACAAGACTTCGATACGGTCCTTGGTGGGACGGAAGATCTCGATGTTTCTGTGATTCGCGCCACGCTTGCACTCAACGTGTCCTATACCCAGCTCTTTGCACTGCTTCAGGGTTTGTCTGAACGCGTCGATATGTCATTGCAAGGCATTGAAATACAAGGCGAGCAAACACCGATGAATCCGCGAGTGACCATCACCTTTATCGCGCCCGTTAGCACGACGTGAAACGCGGCACCAGTGCGTTCACTGCACCGGCCCCTGTGGCACTCATTGTGGCACTTATTGCAACACCCACTGCACTCAGCGCCGTGGGAAGCAACACGACGACTGCGTCAACGCGCAACCCGTTTCGCTACGTGGAGATTGTGGCGACGCCCGTTCAACCAACACCGACTACCGCACGTCCAGCGCCCTCCAATGAGCCGCTGTTTCTGGTGCAAGGCATCGCTCAGCTTGAACAGCCTGTCGCACTGATTGATGGCCAGTGGCTACGCGTGGGCGCCACAGTGCAGGGTTTCCACCTACACAGTATTTCCACTGACCATATCGTGGTGACCCGTAAAGCCCGGACATACACTCTCCCTCTGCACCCGGACAGGGACACATGAGCACGCTGCGCCTCAACCTGCGTACGGGCTTACTTATAGGCCTGCTGAACAGCATGATGGCGCCCATTTGCGCCGCGGCAGAATATAGCTTTGCGTTTATCAACAGCCCCCTGAGTGAAGTCGCCGCTGTCGTCACAGAGAAGACCGGGCAAGACATCACCCTCACTGCGGCGCAGCAGCAGCGCTCTATCGACTGGAGTATCGACGCCCTGGATGCCGAGGCGGCAATTAAAGACCTCGCACAGCACGCACAGGCGCAGCCCCAATCCACTCCCGAGGGCTGGGAGTTTGTCGACACAGCGACGACGCAACCCGCCTCGGCCCGGATGGATTCGTACTTCGCCGTTGCGCTTGCTCCCATTGCGTTGCAACTGAGCACCTCATCGTCACCGGAGGCAGAGGCAGGCTCTATCAGCTTGCAATTTCGCGATGCGCAAGTGCAGGATATTTTATACGGGCTGATGCGCCACCAAGGCCTGACCCTCATCATCGACCCCAACGTATCGGGCAGCATCTCGCTCAATCTGCGTGACGTCACCCCCGAACAAGCACTGGATGCCATTGCCAACGCAGCGGGGTTGAGCATTGCGCGCCACGCCACTCACTGGATGATTCGCCCCAGCCCCGGGCGCGCCCTGGCCGCTGATGGGACCCAATTGCGTAGCTTCCGAGTGCGCTATAGCGACATCGTGCGCATGAGCGACATCGTCTCTTCCATGCTCAGTGAACGGGGTAGTGTCAATGCCTTTGCCGAACAGCGCAAACTGGTTGTGCGCGACGAGCCACAGCATCTTGAGCGCATCGCAGAAACCCTGCGTGCTATCGATCAGAAGCCGCAGCAGATACTCATTGATGCGCAAATCCTAGAGATCAGCGTCAGTGACAGCGACAGCTTTGGCCTGGATCTCACTATCAATGGCGACGATGGCGACGGCAATAGCGACAGCGCTTCGCTCGGCAGCAACGGAATGCGCCTGCAATTGCTCAGCGGCAACGTAGGGGCAACGCTCACAGCGCTGCGCAGCGCCGGCAGAGTCAAAACACTCTCTGCACCGCGACTGCTGGTACTCGAAGACCAAAGTGCACGCGTTGTCGTCGGCGATCGCATTGGCTACCGCACCACCTCTACCGTCGAGGGGGTGACATCTGAAGTGGTGGAATTCTTAGAGTCAGGCGTCATCTTGGATGTGCGCGCCTCTATCGACGAGCGCGAGCGCATTTTATTGGAAGTCTCGCCCGAGGTCAGCTCCGGCAACATCCAAGACGGCCTTCCCCGCCAGAGCACCACCAAAGTCACAACGCAATTGCTGGCCAACAACGGCCAACCAGTACTCATTGGGGGATTGATTCGCCGTAGCCGCAGTAAAAGCACGAGCAGCCCTCCTTTGTTCAATACGCTATTTGGCTCCAAACAGAACATTGCTAGCGACACAGAAACCGTTGTCATTATTCGCCCGGTGATCGTCGATAACGACCAACTGGCCGACCACGCTCACGCTAGCCTGCAATACGCGCCCTCCTCGCTGCCGTCGGCCTCATCGCCATAGAAATCCCAGCGATAAGAGGCGAGTGAGGGGACGGATAAGAGGTGGATAGCCCTGCTAAAACCCGAACCAAACATCGGATGAATTAAGGCTGAATATCTGAGGATTTCTCCTCGGAAAGTGGCAAAACTCAAAAAATGCTGCAATGCACAATAAACACCAAAGCCTCTGGCTATACAAAAAACATAGTTTCAAACAAAACAATAAGATGAGAGAACAAATGATGGGGCTAATTATGTTGCCACGCAAAAAAACATGTGATTTCCCATTGACAATACCGACATAAACCCTACAATGTCGGATAAGGCAATTGTCCCTGCAAAGGGTCAGTTTCCTCCTCCATCCTCCTTTGGTGTTTGGGCGCTTCTATTTATAGAGGCGCCATTTTTTTGTCTCCCCCTAGCGATTCGGCTTCTTCTGCCATTCATACATCGCGTAATGGGACGCCTGCATCCCCATGGCCTCATAGGTTTTTTGCGCGCGTAGATTCTCGGTCTCTACATACAGGCGAATCCCCGCACAGCCCTCATCTTCAAGCGCTTGACGCTGCACATGCTCATACAAGGCTTTAAACACGCCAACGCGCCGCTGCGCTGGCCAGACATACACGCTCTGAATCCACCATTGCGCCGCGCAACGCCAATCACTCCACTCATAGGTCAGCATCAACTGCCCGCACGCCGTTCCCTCGTGCTCAGCAATCCAATAGACGCCTCGACTGGGATCGTCGAATAGGGCTTGCACCCCCCGGCGCACCGTCTGTGCGCACAGCATCAGGTCTTCGGTTTCAGCGGCCAAAGCAAGATTGCCATCACGCAGAAAATCCAGGTCTTCTATTCGGCCAGGGCGAATACGCACCATCGTGTTCATCCTCGTTGGGGGAGCCACAGCATACGACAATATGCCGATGCGCTTTGTCTGGCGGCG
>CAKZUS010000198.1 GCA_937921805.1 uncultured Granulosicoccaceae bacterium | reverse complement strand
CGGTGCAGGAGCTGGCCTTTACGCTAGCTGATGGCATTGAATACGTGCGCACTGCCGTCGCCAGTGGCTTGGCGGTAGATGATTTTGCGCCGCGCTTGTCGTTCTTTTTTGGCATCGGGATGGATTTTTTCACCGAGGTGGCCAAGCTGCGGGCGGCGCGAACGCTGTGGTCACAGCTTATGCAAGCGCATTTTGCCCCGCGCAACCCTAAGTCGATGATGCTGCGTACGCATTGCCAGACTTCTGGCGTGAGCCTGACCAGTCGTGATCCCTACAACAATATTATGCGCACGACGATTGAGGCGATGGCGGCGGTGCTCGGGGGAACGCAATCGCTGCATACCAATGCCTTCGACGAGGCGCTGGCCCTACCTAGCGAGTTCTCTGCCCGCATTGCCCGCAATACGCAGTTGGTGCTCCAAGAAGAGACAGGCATAACGCAGGTTGTCGATCCGCTGGCAGGGTCTTACTACGTGGAGTCGCTGACGCAGCAATTGGTCGACGCGGCGCGCGAGCTGATCGACGAAGTCGAGGCGCTGGGCGGTATGACTCAAGCCGTCGCCTCGGGTATGCCCAAGCTGCGTATCGAACAGGCCGCCGCGCAGCGCCAGGCGCGCGTAGATCGCGGGGAGGAGGTGATTGTCGGGGTGAATAAATACCAGCTCGACGAAGAACCCGATATTGATATCCGCGATATCGACAATGATGAAGTACGTGAAGCGCAAATAGCGCGTTTGGCCCAAGTGCGAGCGCAGCGAGACCCCCAGGCCTGTGCGGCGAGCTTAGCGGCCTTGACGCAGGCGGCTGAGAGCGGCGAGGGGAATTTGCTGAGCTTAGCGGTCACGGCTTGTCGTGCGCGCGCGAGTGTCGGTGAGATCACTGATGCTTTAGAGCAAGTGTGGGGCCGCCATCGCGCGCCCATCCACACGATTAGCGGCGTCTACGGGGCGGCTTTTGCCCAGGACGAAGCCTTTGCCAATATTCAATCCCAGGTGCGTGAATTCGCTGTCGAAGCGGGGCGCAGGCCGCGCATGCTGGTAGTGAAAATGGGCCAAGACGGGCACGACCGAGGCGCGAAGATTATTGCCACGGCATTTGCCGATTTGGGCTTTGATGTCGATATCAGCCCGATGTTCCAAACTCCGGCCGAAGCGGCGCAGATGGCGCTTGATAATGATGTGCATGTGGTTGGAGTCTCGTCCCAGGCGGCGGGACACAAGACGTTAGTGCCGCAGCTTATTCAGGCCTTGCAAGCGCAAGAAGCCGGTGACATTCGTGTAGTGTGTGGCGGTGTGATTCCGCCGCAAGACTACGCGGCTCTCTACGATGCTGGAGTCAGTGCGATCTACGGCCCCGGTACTCATATTCCTAGCGCTGCTGCAGAAGTATTAGCGCTCTTATCGCGACGGTGACCATGCAAGAGACTCAACAACGCCTCGATGAGGCGCGCGCCCAATCCCAACTCGGCGGCGGGCAGCGGCGTATTGATGCGCAACACGCCAAAGGCAAACTCACGGCCCGCGAGCGCCTTGAGTTGCTGCTCGACGAGGGCAGCTTTACCGAATGGGACGCTTTTGTGACCCATCGCTGTACTGATTTTGGCATGCAGGAGCAGAGCATTGCTGGCGATGGCGTGGTCACGGGCTATGGCACGATTCACGGGCGCCAGGTGTTTGTGTTCAGCCAAGACTTCACCGTATTTGGTGGCTCTCTTTCCGAGACGCACGCCGAAAAAATCTGCAAAGTCATGGACCATGCGATGCGCGTGGGCGCTCCGGTGATTGGCCTCAACGACTCCGGTGGCGCGCGTATCCAAGAGGGCGTGGCCTCGCTTGGGGGCTATGCCGATGTGTTTTTGCGCAACGTCATGGCCTCGGGTGTGGTGCCGCAAATCTCTTTGGTGATGGGACCGTGCGCGGGTGGGGCGGTGTATTCCCCCGCGATGACCGATTTTATTTTTATGGTGCGTGACAGCGCGTATATGTTTGTCACGGGGCCAGAAGTGGTCAAAACCGTGACCCACGAGAGCGTGAGCGCCGAAGAACTCGGTGGGGCGGGCACGCACAGTAAAACCTCGGGCGTGGCGGATTTGGCCTTTGATAACGACATCGAGGTGCTGGCGCAGTGCCGGCGCCTGATGGCCTATGTCCCGAATAGCAATCGCGAGGCTCCGCCGCGGCGCGAGACGCTAGATCCCGCCAATCGGGTAGAACCGGCGCTAGATACCTTAGTGCCCTCAGATCCCAATAAGCCCTATGACATGAAAGAGCTGATTCGTCGCGTCGCCGACGAGCAAGAGTTCTTTGAGCTGCAAAGCGATTATGCGCAAAATATCATTATCGGCTTTGTGCACATCGACGGTGCCTCGGTTGGTGTGGTAGCGAATCAACCTATGGTGCTAGCGGGCTGCCTCGATATTGATGCATCGCGCAAAGCGGCACGCTTTATTCGCTTTTGCGATGCGTTTTCGATTCCGGTACTGACTTTCGTCGATGTGCCAGGATTTATGCCTGGCACTGCGCAAGAGTACGGCGGCATTATCAAACACGGTGCCAAGCTGCTCTATGCCTATGCGGAGTGCACTGTGCCCAAGGTCACGGTCATCACCCGCAAAGCCTACGGCGGCGCGTATGACGTGATGTCGTCCAAGCATCTGCGTGGCGATGTGAACTTCGCCTGGCCCAGTGCTGAGATTGCCGTAATGGGGCCAAAGGGCGCTGTCGAGATTATCTTCCGCCAGGATCGCGGCGATGCGGAGAAAATCGCCGAGCGCGAGGCCCATTATCGCGAGACTTTCGCCAATCCTTTGATCGCCGCCCAGCGGGGGTATGTGGATGACGTGATCGCCCCGCGCGATACGCGAGCGCAGATCGCTAAATCCTTGACCCTGCTCAAAACCAAGCGCCTAGAGAACCCCTGGCGTAAACACGGCAACATCCCTTTATAAGCTTATGTATAAAAAAATTCTGGTCGCCAATCGTGGCGAAATCGCTTGTCGTGTCTTTCGCAGTGCCAAGAAAATGGGCATCGCGACCGTCGCGGTCTACTCCGATGCAGACCGCCAAGCGCTGCATGTTCAACACGCCGACGAGGCGGTGTATATCGGTGCGGCCCCGAGCAGCGAAAGCTATCTCAATATTGCGCGTATCGTGCAGGCCTGTATTGATACAGGCGCCGATGCGGTGCATCCGGGCTATGGGTTCTTGTCCGAGAACGCAGCATTTTGCGCTGCCCTAGAAGCCGCTGGAATTACGTTTATTGGTCCTGGCGTGCGCGCGATTGAGGCGATGGGGGACAAGATTACCTCTAAACTGATCGCCGAAGAAGCAAAGATCAATACCATTCCTGGCTATACAGGCGAGGTCCGCGACGCTGATCATGCCCTAGAAATTTCAGAGGGCATCGGCTTTCCGGTGATGCTCAAAGCCTCAGCAGGAGGCGGTGGCAAGGGCATGCGCGTAGCGCGCAACGCTGAAGAGGTCCGCGAGGGTTTCGAGCGAGCCAGCAGCGAAGCGCAAAATAGCTTTGGCGATGCGCGTTTGTTTATCGAAAAATTTGTAGAGTCTCCACGCCATATCGAGATCCAGCTGATCGCCGATACGCATCACAATGTGTTGTATTTGGGCGAGCGCGAGTGCTCGATTCAGCGCCGCCATCAAAAAGTCATCGAAGAGGCGCCGTCTTCGTTTGTCACGCCAGAGCTGCGCCGCGCCATGGGCGAGCAAGCGGTGATGCTGGCGGAGGCGGTTGAGTATTGTTCGGCAGGCACGGTTGAATTTATCGTCGATAGCGAGCGCAATTTTTATTTCCTAGAGATGAACACCCGCTTGCAGGTCGAGCATCCTGTGACGGAGCTGGTCACGGGTTTGGATTTGGTCGAGCTGATGATCAACGTTGCCGCTGGCAAGCCCCTAGTGATGAGCCAAGAAGACATCACGCTCACGGGCTGGGCGATGGAGTCTCGGATCTATGCTGAGGACTCGCAGCGCGGCTTTGTGCCGTCTACGGGGCGTGTGCTGCGCTATATCGAGCCTAGTGGCGAGGGAGTGAGAGTCGATGCTGGCGTGGCCGAAGGCGGTGAAGTATCGATGTATTACGATCCAATGATCTCTAAGCTCGTCACCTATGGCGCGGACCGCAGCCAAGCGATTGAGCGCATGGTCGAGGCGCTGGATGCGTATATGATCCGAGGCTTGCACACCAATATTGAGTTTTTGAGTGACCTAATGCGCCATCGCGATGTGGCCAATGGCGACATCAATACTCACTTCATTGAGCAGCACTATCCCGATGGCTTTTCCGGCACTGCCAGTGACGATATAGCGCTACTGGCTGCCGTGGCCGCTATGGCTGAACACCGTCTGCAAGCGCGCATGGGGACGCCTTCTGAAGCATTGTCTGTGAGCTTGGCTGGTGAGCACTTTGACATCGCTTTTCATCCGCTGCGCATCAATGGCGTGGTGCGAGATTGGGAGAGTCACTGGAGGCCAGGACAGTACCATTTCTGGCTGGAGGCTCCGCGTCGGTGCTTTACGATCGAGCGCGATGGCTTGGCTTGGGTGATTGGTGAACATGGTACGCAGCACGTCATTCGCGTGCTGACGCCGCGCGAAGCGGCGCTGAGCGTGCACATGATAGATAAGACCCCGCCAGATTTGTCTCAGTTTTTGCTCTCGCCCATGCCGGGGCTTTTGACCAAGCTCTCGGTGAGCGTTGGGCAGAGCGTGAGCGCTGGAGACGAGCTGGCGATTGTCGAGGCGATGAAGATGGAGAACCGCCTGAGCGCAACACAAGACGGTGTGGTAAAAGCGGTGTGCGCCCAGGTGGGTGAGAGTCTGAGGGTGGATCAAGCGATTATAGAATTCGACTAGTTCACACTTTAGCTCTTCGGGGCTTGGCCGATAAGTGAGATAACAATAACGATATTCGATACTTATGGACGCTGTATCCGATTCGGGAAATGTCTCCCTCAGTGCGGTCGCTGCCCTGGCTCAGCAGACTATTTCTGCTGCAGAAGAGAAGCAAGCGAGCGAAAAACTCGCGCAGGCCCCATCGCAAGAGCAAGCTCGCGCCGAAAACAACAAGCTGTCACTCAGCGAAGAAGAGCGCGCAGTTGTGCAGCAAATGCAGGCGCGTGACCGTGAGGTGCGCGCTCACGAACAAGCACATCTCAATGCCGCCGCAGGCCTGGTGACGGGAGGCCCGCACTACACCACAGAGGCGGGTCCAGATGGGCAAGCGTATGCGGTCAGTGGCGAGGTGAATATTGACACCAGTGCCGTCAGTGGCGACCCTGAAGCGACGATTGCCAAAGCAGAGCAGATTCAGGCCGCTGCGATGGCACCAGCGGAACCTAGTTCGCAGGATGTTGCCGTCGCTGCCCAAGCCGCGCAGATGGCAGCGCAAGCGCGCGCAGAGTTGACGAGCAATAACAGCCAAGGCGCCGATCCTGATGAGCTAGCACAAGGCAGCGAAAGCATTGAGACGCCCGACAAGGCAGAGCAAGACGCGCAGTATTACGCCCAGCATAGTGTGGCTGATCCGGGGCCGCGATTTATTGATGGTTTTGTTTAGGGCTTTGTATATAAGCTTTGTATAGAGTCCTCAGAGGGGCGTGACATAATATCGGACTGCTTTTAGTCCAGACTTCTGCGCCCTATGAATATTGACGTCGCTGCGCTGCGCTCAGGCCAGCGCCGGACCCTCGCCCGCGCCATTACGCTGATTGAATCGACGGCGCATCGCGCGCAAGCCGAAGCGCTGCTGGCTCAGCTTGGTCCTGCCCCCGAATCGAGCCTTCGCATCGGCCTATCGGGACCGCCTGGGGTGGGCAAATCGACACTGATCGAAGCATTGGGCCTACACGCTATCGACCAAGGCCACAAAGTCGCCGTACTGGCCATTGATCCCAGCTCGGTGCAAAGCGGCGGCGCCATATTGGGCGATAAAACCCGCATGCCTCTACTTAGCACCCATCCTCGCGCATTTATCCGCCCCAGCCCCGCTGGCGATACGCTCGGTGGTGTCGCCCGGCGCAGCTTCGAGGCGCTGCGTTTGTGCGAAGCGGCGGGCTATGACTTGATTATTGTCGAGACCGTTGGCGTCGGGCAGTCAGAAATCGCGGTCTCACAAATGAGCGATATTTTTGTACTGCTCGTACAGGCGGCTAGCGGTGATGACTTGCAGGGCATCAAGCGCGGGATCATGGAATTGGCCGACCTGTTGGTGATCAATAAAGCCGACGGCGAACTACAACACTCAGCCCAGCGAAGCCTCGCAGACTGCAAAGCGGCTTTGCCTTTTCTCCCTGCCAGACGCGAATATTGGCATACCCGCGCCTGCGCGGTATCCGCTCTGGAGCGCCAAGGGCTGGACACCCTGTGGCAGCACTTGATGGACCTGCGGCGCGTCTTGGGAGACTCTGGGAGACTGACGCACGAGCGCGCTGAGCAGAGCATTGCCTGGATGCAACGCGAAGCCACGGAGCTGCTCCATGTCGCATTGCGAGAGCACCATAGTGCGCTGCAAATGCAGCTAGAGCACGAGGTCCGCGAGCAGCGAATCACGCCTGCTGAAGC
>CAKZUS010000197.1 GCA_937921805.1 uncultured Granulosicoccaceae bacterium | reverse complement strand
GTCGATAGCCAGGTCCGCAGCACCTTGCAAGATGCTGTCATCAAGGATCAGTGTATCGGTGCTAAGGCGGATATCACCTTCGGCTAATCCTTGCGTTTGCTCGCGCAGGGTGATGCTGTCATCGCCATTGATGTCTAGCGTGCCAAAGCTGGTGATCTCGCTGGCAGCGGCGCTGATATGTACCGCTTCAAGCTCAAGACGGCTGTCCGCGTGCACTTCGGCACTGCTGAGCGCCAGCGAGCTAGCGCTGTCGAAGCTGAGCGCATCCGCACTCCAGTCGCCATCAAGACTGATGCTTTGTGCCGTGATCTCGGCAAGAGAGGACGCGTGGATTTGGCTCTTGCTCTCGCTCAAGGCAGCAACAACAGCAAGGTCCATATTCTCGGCAACTATCGTCGCATTATTCATGGACAACCAATCAGCAGACATCACAAGATCCGCATCGACGCCTATATGGGCGTGGACAAGCGTCAGAGCAGGCGCAGAGAGGCGCGCACTGGCGGCGTGGAGTTGACTGTGCAGAGTCGCATCTTGGGTAATAACTAAGTCAGTGTGGCCGCCCGCCAGCACTTGCGTGGCGGTATCGTCTTGCCATTGTGCGATTTCTAGATCTAAATCCTGACTGGATTGCAGTTGGGCTTGTTGTAGAGTGAGACTCTCTGAATCAATACTCAGGTCTCCAGCACTGGCGACCAGACCCGCGCTGTTTGCGCCGCTGATAGCAAGTGAGTCAGAATCAATAGTCAGAGTCGCCGCTTGTGTCGCGTCTTGGTCGACTCCAGCGACAATAGTGCCGCTCACCTCGGCCTGACCTACGCTATATTGCGCGTCACCGAAGCTGGCTAGGTAACCAGCATTGTTAAAAGTATCGCTGGTGATTTTCAGCGTCCCCTGCACGGTGGCATACGCCGACTCGCTTAAGGCCACGCTCTGTGCAGTGATATCGACATGACCAGCGACAGCACTCGCGCCAGAGAGGTTGATAGCTTCTGCGGCGATAGTCGCGTCCCCGCCCACCACGATTTGACCACTACTGCTCAGCGATTCAGTGACGCGGATATCGGCGTCTTGGTCGGTCTGAATGCGTCCTTGGTTGTCGAGGTTTTGCGAGGTAAATGCGAGCTGCGCGGTGGTGCCCAGAGCGCCATTAATATCGGTATTTGTCGTAGTCGTTACGTTGAGATCGCCGCCGCTGATCACTTCGCCGCTAATATTGAGTGCGTGACTACTGAGCTCAGTGCCCTGCAGCGCGGTAATCTCGCCTGAAATATTGAGATCATCGCTCGTTGTCAGTTGCAGCGTTTCTCCTGCATAGACATTACCGCTGATCTCAGTGGACGCACGGCTAGTAATATGGCTCGCGCCTTGACTTTGGGTACTACCGCCAATGACGATATTGCCGTCGCTATCTATCTGCAGTTGCCCGGCATTGCCCGCGACAGTGCCATCGATATTGACCCCAACACCACTGCCGGTACTGCGCAAATAGATGGTGTCAGCATACAAACCACCCAGCTCGCGCACGTCGATGGTGGCCGTGCCGCCGTTATTGGCAATGACGTTGGATTGCGTCAGCGCAGAGGCAGCATCCAGGCTATTAGTACCAGCAATCAGCGATAGCGCGCGCGCATTGATCGGCGCGTCTAGCTCCACACGCTGGCCGCTAACGTGCAACTCGGCAACATTACCCGCGTTCATACCATCGCCATGCACACTAATCACACCGCGACTGATCTCATAACCGGCAACAGCTCCGCCTTGCATTTGCACCGCGCCGGTAGTCAGCGTCGCGCTAGTGGTATTGATAAACCCACAGCCATTGCAGCGAATGCCGTTCTCGTTGGCGATAATCACTTCGGCTTGACGCCCCGCGACCTCAGTGTAGCCATGGAGCTGGGTGTCGTTCGCGCCGCTGACCTCATTGAGGATGACCCGCGCTGCATCGCGCCCCAACTGAGTATTGCCGGCAATATGTCCGCCGAGTTGGGTCTGCACCACATCGTTGTCGTTATTGAGGATGACTCCTTCTTCGTCGACGTTGAACTCGTCGTAGACGTTGCGCGACACTCCTTGGGCAGATGGTGTGGCGATATTGACCACGGGCACCCCATTGGGTGCGGTCACTACCAGCGGCTTCACCCCAGGTTCGTCCTTGTCGACCATGATCTGCGCCCAGGCAGCGCTTTGCACCACATGACAAGAGAGGGTAAAACCCAGAATGGCTTGCTTGGCAAAAAGAGAAAATCGCATGGGTCTTCCTAACTAAAACGTCCACTTCAGCGAAATTCGCCAAATGGGGTCGAGATCTTTCATGTGTTCGGGGTAGTGAAGTGGCAGCGCCACGGAAGCGTCGTAGCTTAAGCTAGCGGCGGCATCGCCGAACTTGCCGCTTTGGCCAATAGCCAGACCGGCCAGCGAATGACCACGAAAGCGCTCAGCACTGGGGCCTGCGATGCGTCCAATGTCGATTGACACCCAAGTTTCGCCCGACTCAGCGAGGCTTTGCTTAGCTGCAAGCTTGTTTTGTAGATACCACGCTTGCTCGGACACCAGTGAGTTGCCCCCGTCAAAACCGCGAACGGTATAGGGGCTTCCAATGGAAGCCATCTCCGAGCCAAATAAGACATCATCGCTGTGCTGAACATGGAGGATTTTCT
>CAKZUS010000196.1 GCA_937921805.1 uncultured Granulosicoccaceae bacterium | reverse complement strand
GTTCTGGAAATATTGTCGAAATTATCGGCGCTGTCATCGACGTGGAATTCCCACGTGACGCAGTACCGAAGGTCTACGACGCGCTAACGGTAGATGGATCAAACATCGTGCTTGAAGTGCAAGGTCAGTTGGGCGACGGCGTGGTGCGAACCATCGCTATGGGCTCCTCAGACGGATTACGTCGTGGTTTAAGCGTCGCAAACACAGGCGCTCCTATATCTGTGCCAGTGGGCAAAGGAACGCTTGGGCGCATCATGGATGTGCTGGGTAATCCCGTTGACGAAGCTGGCGAAGTAGAAGCGGACGCGCACTGGGCGATTCACCGCGATCCTCCTGCCTATGATGAACAAGCCTCATCGCTTGAGATTCTCGAGACAGGCATCAAAGTGGTCGATCTGATCATGCCCATCGCAAAAGGCGGCAAAGTCGGCTTGTTCGGTGGTGCAGGGGTCGGCAAGACCGTGACCATCATGGAGCTGATCAACAACATCGCTAAAGCGCACTCGGGCTTGTCCGTTTTCGCTGGTGTTGGTGAGCGTACCCGTGAAGGTAATGACTTCTACCACGAGATGAACGAAGGCGGCGTACTGGATAAAGTCGCGATGGTTTATGGACAGATGAACGAACCGCCGGGTAACCGTCTGCGCGTTGCACTGACCGGCCTGACCATGGCAGAGTACTTCCGTGAGCAGGGTATGGACGTACTGATGTTTGTTGATAACATCTATCGCTACACCTTGGCAGGTACGGAAGTCTCGGCACTGTTGGGGCGTATGCCTTCAGCGGTAGGCTATCAGCCTACTTTGGCCGAGGAAATGGGTGTGCTACAAGAGCGCATCACATCGACCAAAACCGGTTCTATCAGCTCGTTCCAGGCCGTCTACGTCCCTGCGGATGACTTGACTGACCCCTCGCCTGCCACCACTTTTGCTCACTTGGACGCCACCTTGGTTCTGTCGCGGCAGATCGCTGAGCTGGGTATCTATCCGGCGGTAGATCCTTTGGATTCCACCTCACGTCAGCTAGACCCCCAGGTAATCGGCCAAGAGCATTACGATGTGGCGCGCGGCGTGCAGAACACGCTACAGCGCTACAAAGAGCTGCGCGACATCATTGCCATTCTGGGCATGGACGAGCTCTCTGAAGAAGACAAACTGTCGGTAGCCAGAGCACGGAAGATTCAACGCTTCCTGTCTCAGCCGTTCTTTGTCGCAGAGCAGTTCACGCAGAACCCAGGCAAGTACGTGTCTTTGAGCGATACCATCAACGGCTTTAAGGGCATTGTTGAAGGTGAGTATGATCACCTGCCTGAGCAAGCGTTCTACATGGTGGGAACAATCGAAGAAGCGGTTGAGAAAGCCAAGGCTGTTTAATCACAGCGTCTACTGACGGAGAAGCGATATGGCTAAAATGCCAGTGCAAATTGTTAGTGCAGCAGGCCATGAATTTCAGGGCGAGGCTGACCTGGTGGTCGCCTCGGCGGAGATGGGGGATATCGGTGTGGCCGCTGGTCACGCGCCCTTCATCAGCCGTATTAAGCCCGGTGAAATACGTGTGCTGAACGAAGGCAAAGATGATGCGCATTACTACGTCTCCGGCGGCATGATTGAAGTGCAACCGAGCGGCGTGACCGTCCTCGCGAACACGGCTATTCGAGCCGCTGATCTCGATGAAGCGCATGTGATTAAAGCCAAGGAGCGTGCCGAGCAATCGATGCGAGACCAGCAAAACAAAATCGATTACGTGAAAGCGCAAATCGAGTTGGCTGAGGCGGCTGCACAGCTCATGGCGATTCGTAAGCTTAAGCAGCAGTAAAATTGGTGCAGTCTGTACCGTAAAAAAGGAGGGGAGCGCAAGCCCCCTCCTTTTTTTTGTCTATTTTTTTGCCAAATGCTAGGGAAACAACAATGCGATGGCGTTCAGAGAAAAGATGGTGCGCAGTGATATTGGCTGCAGGAAAAGGCACGCGGATGCGTTCTCACTTGCCCAAAGTGCTGCACCGTATTGCGGGTAAACCCATGCTGCAACATGCCGTAGACACCGCTGTTGAGTTGGGCGTGAACCAAGTGGTTGCGGTAGTCGGCCACGGTGCGCAGCAGGTGCGCAGCCAGATCCACCGGGTCGATTCATGGGTTGAGCAGACAGAGCAAAATGGAACAGGCCATGCGGTGCAATGCGCCCTGGCTGATCGGGCTTTAGACAGTGCCGATTTTTGCGTGGTGATGTATGGCGATATGCCATTGATCAGCCAGGATACCTTGGTTCGGCTGATGCAAGCGGCTGAAATGGAAAGCTTGGCACTACTGGCTTGCGATATGAGTGATGCGACCGGGTATGGACGCGTACGCACGACGGAAAACCGAGTAAGCAGTGTGGTGGAGCAAAGCGATGCGAGTAGCGCCGAGTTATCGATTCGCTTAGCGAATACGGGCTTTGTTGCGGCAGAAACCCGCTTGCTGCGTACCCTGATATCCAGCCTCAGTACAGATAATGCCCAAGGCGAGCTGTATTTGACGGATATCTTCGCTAATGCCCATGCCCAGCAAACTCCTGCTGCGCTCGTGCTTACCGACAATGAAACTGAGGCGACGGGGGTCAATGATCGTCGTCAACAGGTACAGCTAGAGCGGCGCTATCAGCGTCAAATCGTAGAGCGATTGATGGAGCAAGGGGTGAGCTTTGCCGATCCGCAGCGAGTGGATATTCGCGGAGAGCTGCGCTGTGGTCGAGACGTATTTATCGATGTGGATGTGGTGCTGGAAGGCAACGTTGAGCTGGGTGATGGGGTAGAGATCGGGCCGTTTTGTCGCATTGCCGACAGCCGCATTGCTGCCGGAAGTCGCGTTGACAGCCACTGTGCGATCGATGGTGTCTCTTTGGCTGCAGCGTGTAGTGTGGGGCCTTTTGCACGCCTACGCCCTGGAACTGAAATGGCTGAGGGCGCGAAAGTCGGTAACTTCGTCGAGACGAAGCAGGCGAAAATTGGCGCATCAAGCAAAATCAATCACTTGTCTTACGTCGGTGATGCTGTGCTGGGCGAGCGAGTCAATGTCGGTGCCGGCACGATTACGTGCAACTACGATGGTGCCAATAAACACCGTACCACGCTAGAGGACGATGTGTTTATCGGCTCTAACTCGCAGCTGGTTGCGCCTGTGACAGTCGGCCGTGGCAGCACGGTGGGCGCAGGGACAACCGTGACGCGCGATGTCGAGGAAGGCGTCCTCGAGGTTGAGCACCGCGACAATAAAACAGTACGTGGGTGGGTTCGACCACAGAAATAGCGAGGCAAGGCGCGTTATTTACGCGCCTCTGCAATGGCTAGACCTTTGAGCAAATGCACGGCTTGCAGCAGTTCATAGTCGTTCTCTAACAAGAACTTAGCCCTTTCTGCATCGCTATCTTCCTGAGATGATTCGGCTTCGCCTGTCTCAGAGTCATCACTAGGCTGTTCGCCCTGGTCGGTATTGCTCAAATGGCGCGCGAGATTAGACTCTTTTATCGGGCCGATTGAGCTCGAATCATTCTTTTCAATGGTGTAGCCCCCGATAGAGATATCGGGCTGTATGCCTTGCGCCTGAATCGAGCGTCCGGAAGGAGTGTAGTAGCGTGCAGTGGTTAGCTTGAGTGCGCCACCATTGGCCAAGTCCTGAATGGTCTGAACCGAGCCTTTGCCAAAGGTTTTACTGCCCATGACAATGGCGCGCTCATGATCTTGTAAAGCCCCCGCGACGATCTCGCTGGCAGAAGCTGAGCTTCCGTTGACGAGTACGACCAATGGTGCACCAGAGATGGCGTCGCCACGTCGCGCGCTGTAGCGAATCTCGCTATTGCCCGTCACATCGTTTCGGGCATCGGTGTAGACAACCAAGCCCTCTTCAAGAAAGGCATCCGTCACCCCCACAGCAGCCGTGAGAACGCCGCCAGGGTTATTACGCAGATCCAGCACTAAGCCTTTGAGAGGTAGGCCGTTCTTGTCAATAAGCTCGTCAATGCCGTCCAGAACGTTTTGAGTGGTGTTGGAGGAGAAGGTCGAGACGCGTAGGTAGCCAAAATTAGGTTCGATGAGAAGCTGGCGTACGCTGCTGACTTTGATGATGTCTCGCGTGATGACGACACTAAAGGCTCCTTCGACACCTTCACGAACCACGGTCAGGTCAATATCGCTGCCAGGCTTGCCGCGCATGCGCTTTACGGCTTGGTTGAGAGATAAGCCTTTTACTGGCTCATCGTCGATGCGAATGATGAGGTCTCCGCCTTCAATGCCTGCACGCTTAGCGGGCGTATCGTCGATGGGGGAGATGACTTTCACAAAGCCGTCTTCCATGCTGACTTCAATCCCCAAACCGCCAAATTCGCCCGAAGTACCAATGCGCAGCTCGCTGTATTCTTCTTCGTCGAGATAGGCCGAGTGCGGATCGAGTCCTGAGAGCATGCCCCGGATGGCGTTCTCAAGGAGATCTTCGTCGCTGATATCTTCTACGTAGTGTTTTTTGATGCGGACAAACACATCAGAAAACGTGCGCAGATGTTCGAGAGGGACCTGAGTCGCGTCAGAGGAACGCGTAGCCAGGACACCGCTGCCTGCTGAAATCAAGATGCCAAACAGCACGCTGGACAGTACCACATAGGTATTTCGTGCCGTAAATCTCATCTGAACTCCTTTGATTGGGGGATAGCCAAGGCGATGAATGCCTGTAGTTATTAGTGTATACCCAAGATAACGGCAAAACATGACCGTTCGCGAACTTTTACGGTGCACTGTACTGTATTACTTGGCTCGAATACTTGATTCGGGCCGGGTCGTGCTGTCAGGGGCGATGCTCTACAGGGGCGGGCTGGCGATAACCACCGCCGGATTGAGCCATGTGCGGGGGTCGCTCGGTTCGCTGCCCGCGCGAATTTCAAAATATAAGCCCTCTCCGAGAATAGAGGTCCCTGTGCGCGCAACAAGCTCGCCTTCCAAGACCTCATCTCCGGTGCGTCTGAGCAGGGCCTCAACATTGCCATAGAGTGACAAAAAGCCCTGGCCGTGATCGATAATCAATAGCTGCCCATAGTTGCCGAGCCAGTCGGAATAGACAACGCGTCCGGGGTGTATCGCGCTGACGGCTTGGCTGGGAGCGCTAATAAACCACCCCTGCCAGCGCAAGCCACTGTTACCGCGCGGCTCGCCAAATTGATGCTGTACCTGCCCACGTAGCGGCCAAGGCAGTTCGCCTTGGCGACGCAAGAAGTCATGGTCGCGCGTGGCCAGCTCTGAGACCTGTGTAAGCAATCGCTGCAGGCTTTCTTGCTCGGCAAGTAAGAGCCGTCGATGCTCGGCCGCATCATCAAAGCGCCTCTGGGCACTGGCGAGTAAGCTTCGGTGTGATTCGAGCGTCTTGCTTTGTTTTTCGAGCTGCTCCAGGAGGGCTAGCTGTTGTTGCTGCAAGGCATCGCGCTCGCGCTGATGGCTATCGAGTAGGGCATCGTATTCGCGTCCGCGCTGCTCCAAAGCACCGAGCTGCTCGCGGCGATATTGTTGCAAATACTCCTGATAGGCCAACGTGCGAGCGACGGCGCTGGGCTGCTCGACACTGAGCACGAGGCGTAGGTTGGGGTTCTGCCCTTCGCGGTAGCGCTGCGCCCAACTGTGTGCAACCTGTTGCAGGTCTCTGTCGCGCTCCTGTTGCAACTGGTCGAGAGCCTCCTGCAACGGAGCGATTGCCGCGCGCGCGCGCTCCAGAGCAGTAGTCAGCGTCTCGGTGCGCTCATTGAGGGTTTGGACTTGAGACTGGCTTTGGGCCAGTAGCGTAGACAGCTCGTCTCGCTGCGCTTGGCGCTCTCGTAGTGTTTGCTGCGCCGCATCCAAGGCTTCGCGCACGCCGTCGAGATCTTGCTGGAGCTGTTGCGCCGACAGCGAAGTGCTCAACAGAAATAGCACGGCGAGAAGCCGTCGATGCACTAAGGCCATTGGATGGGTC
>CAKZUS010000195.1 GCA_937921805.1 uncultured Granulosicoccaceae bacterium | reverse complement strand
TTCATCCGTATGGCTTGGCATAGTGCGGGCACTTATCGCTCTGGCGATGGCCGTGGGGGCGGTGTCACCGGTACGCAACGCTTTGCGCCGCTCAATAGCTGGCCCGATAACGTCAACCTCGACAAGGCCCGCCTGCTGCTGTGGCCGGTCAAGAAAAAATACGGCGATCAGATTTCCTGGGCCGACCTGATGATCTTCGCCGGAAACTGCGCTCTAGAGTCTATGGGCTTTAAAACCTTTGGCTTTGCTGGCGGGCGTACCGACGTGTGGGAGCCAGAGCAAGATATCAACTGGGGACCAGAAATCGAATGGCTCGACGACAAGCGCTACAAAGGCGACCGCGAGCTGGATAACCCCTTGAGTGCGGTGCAAATGGGCTTGATTTATGTCAACCCCGAAGGCCCGAACGGCAACCCTGACCCCGTGGCCGCCGCGCGCGATATCCGCGAGACTTTTGCTCGTATGGGCATGAATGACGAAGAAACCGTGGCCCTGGTGGCAGGCGGGCACACCTTCGGTAAGGCACACGGTGCGGGCGATGCCGGTTTGGTGGGACCCGAGCCAGAAGCAGCAGACATGGCCGACCAAAGCCTAGGCTGGAAGAGCCGCCACGGTAGCGGTGTCGGGGTCGATACGATTAGTAGCGGCCTAGAAGGAGCCTGGACCACCACCCCAGCACAGTGGGGACACGATTACTTTAAGCACCTGTTCGACTACGAGTGGGAACTGACAAAGAGCCCCGCAGGCGCGCAGCAATGGCAGCCCAAAGGCGGCGCCGGTGCGGGTACGGTGCCCGATGCGCATGATGCCAACCGCCGTCACGCCCCCATGATGCTCACGACAGATTTGTCTCTGCGTTTCGATCCCGCCTACGCCGAAATCTCCAAGCGCTTTTACGACGACCCAGCGGCGTTTGCGGATGTGTTTGCTCGGGCTTGGTTCAAGCTCACTCACCGCGACATGGGACCACGCGCGCTGTACAAAGGCGCCGAAGTGCCCGAAGAGGTATTGCTGTGGCAAGACCCGATTCCTGAAGTCGACCACGCTTTGGTTGATCTGATCGAAGTCGCCGAGCTTAAAGAGGCTATTCGCAACTCAGGATTGAGCGTCACACAACTGGCCACCACGGCTTGGGCCTCTGCGTCCACATTCCGTGGGTCGGATAAGCGCGGTGGTGCTAACGGCGGACGTCTGCGCCTAGCGCCCCAGAAAGACTGGGCCGTCAATGAGCCAGAAGCACTCGCCGCAGTGCTGAGCACGTTGGAGGGCATTCGCCAGCAGTTCAACGACAATAACGGCTATAAGCAAATCTCAATGGCCGATATGATTGTCCTCGCTGGCTGCACCGCCGTAGAGAAAGCGGCTACGGACGCGGGCTATTCCGTGAAAGTGCCGTTTACGCCAGGGCGCGCCGACGCCTCGCAAGAGCAGACCGATGTCGAGTCGTTCAATGCTATGGAGCCTATCGCTGATGGCTTCCGCAACTTCACCAAAGGGCGCTTCTCGGTCACGGCCGAAGAAATGCTGGTTGACCGTGCACAACTGCTCACTCTGGGGGCACCCGAGATGACAGTATTGGTCGGTGGTCTGCGCGCCTTGGGCGTAGGCGCTGCCGAACACGGCGGCTTTAGCGATCGCATTGGGGTATTGAGCAATGACTTCTTCGTCAATCTGCTCGACTTTGGCACCACGTGGAGCGCTGCAGACGAGCACGAGCAAGTCTTCGAAGGCCGCGATCGTCGCACCGGCGATGTGAAGTGGACCGGTACCCGCGTCGATTTGGTGTTCGGCTCCAACTCGCAGCTACGCGCCCTTGCTGAGGCGTATGCCTGTGATGATGCGGGCGAGCGTTTTGTGCAGGACTTCGTCGCTGCCTGGACCAAAGTGATGAACCTTGATCGCTTTGATTTAGCGTAGTCCTAACGCGCTTTACTTGGGCAGAGAGTGCGGCAGCTCACATTGAGCATTGCCGCACTCTTCAGCCCTTGCCAGGCAAGAGGCCAGATAAGAGGCCAGACAAGAGGCCTATCAGCCTTGCAAGATCTCCCGCAAATACGGCGCCGTCACACTGTTCTTCGCCTTTGCGACCTTGCTTGGCGTGCCTTGCACGACGATCTTACCCCCGCCTTTACCGCCTTCTGGCCCCATATCCAGCACCCAATCGGCTTCGGCAATCAGGTCTAAATTGTGTTCGACCACGAGCACCGTATTGCCCAAGTCTGTCAGTCGGTGTAATACGCGAATCAAGCGCTCGACATCGGCCATATGCAGCCCCACTGTCGGCTCGTCCAAGAGATATAGCGTATGCGGTTGCCGGCGGGTGAGGCTAGGCCGCGCTTTGGCCAGTTCCGAGACGAGTTTAATGCGCTGCGCTTCGCCGCCGGAGAGGGTCGGGCTGTGTTGTCCGAGCGTCAGATAGCCTAGCCCTACATCTTGCAACAGCCTCAGGGTGTGGTGAATTTTTGGATGATTTACAAAGAACTCGCAGGCATCGTCAATAGATAGCGAGAGCACTTGGCCGATGTGTAGGCCGCGCAGTTGCACGCCAAGGGTTTCGGCATTAAATCGCTGCCCACCACAGCGCTCACAAGGGACGCGCACATCGGGCAAGAAGCTCATCTCGAGTTTGACCAAGCCCTGACCCTCGCATACGGCGCAGCGCCCCGCCCCCGTATTAAAGCTAAACCGCGCCGCATTGTAGCCACGCAGTCGCGATTCGCTGGTCTCGGCAAAAGCGCGGCGGATCAATTCCCAGATTCCCACATAGGTCGCGGGGCAGGAGCGGGGAGTTTTGCCGATAGGGGTTTG
>CAKZUS010000194.1 GCA_937921805.1 uncultured Granulosicoccaceae bacterium | reverse complement strand
AACTGGGCGCTGCTGCATGACTTGGCGGTCAATCAGACAACGTACTGGAATACCTACCTAGAGAGGCTGGAGCAAGCGGGAGCGAGTCGGGACCCGCTCTGGAAGCCTGCCTAAGCTGTTGTCATGATGTCGTCGTCGCGCACGGATCCAAGCGTACCGATGGTGCGCGCGCGGCGCTCACGGCGCTCCATAGCATGCGCGCAGTACTGCGCCATGGGGTTAGCAAGCAGGCGGCGCAGCCCGATCATCTCGCCCGTATCCTCGCACCACCCATAGTCACCACTGCGTATGCGCTTGAGTGCGGTGTCAATATCATTGATTTGGCGGGCCTCACGCTCGCGTAGCTGCACGTTGAGCCAGTAGGTCTCATCGGCAGTGGCTTTGTCGGCCTCATCGGCGTGGCGCTCGTTCTCACCGTGGCGATGATTGTTCATGCGCTCGACAAAAGTCTCCCGCAAAGCGAGCAGGCGGGCCTTGAAGAACGCAAACTGTTCGGCGTTCATGTAGTCGTCTTCGCTTGCTTGTAGAAGCTCTTGCTCGGTCATTGTGGTGATTCCCCCAGATATGGTTGTGTGCTTTGTAGGCATGGTGCTGAAAATATCAGCGTGGCTTCCAATAGCACAAAGCTTGCCAAAACAGGGGTTCAATGGAGCAGGCTAAAAAGTAGACAACACGGATCCGAGCAGGATCCGTGTTAATGAGCCAAGTAAAGCCAAGTAGAGCGGGGTCGAGCTAGGCGTTCTAGCTTGGACTTGGAGTCTCGTCCGAGGCTTAGTGAGTCGACTAATTAGTCGCCGTATTGGCTGCCTTGTATTCCCGCTCGGCCACAGCATTCATTACATTGATCAACTCGTTGTAGGAGCCGGCAATGCTGCCACTGGTGCGGTATTGGCCATTGATGATGATCGCTGGTACACCGCGCAGACCATATTCAACGGCAGATTTTGCCGCTTTTTGCATGTCGCCACGCACCGCGAAGCTTTTCATGGTTTTGGCAAACAGCTCTTCATCAATACCCAGCTCTCCCGCAAACTCCGAGATACTCTCAACAGAATTAAGGCGGCGCTTGTCTTTATGAATCGCATCGAATAGTGCGTCAAAGAAGATGTCGTTGACGCCCATCTTCTCCGCCGCGTAGAAGGCCTGAGCATGGGCAACCCAGCCCTGATTAAACGGCGGGGCCTCGCGGCGGAATTCGACATAATCTGGCTTGGTCTTGAGCCATGCTTTCATATGCGGCTCTAGAGCGTAGCAGTGAGGGCAGCCGAACCAAAAGTATTCGACGATCTCGATTTTGCCATCTTCGCGCTCTACCGCTGGGCGGCCAGTTTGCTCATATCCGCTCAGTGCTTGCGCCTGAACCTGTGTGCTTAGCATCGCCAAGGCGAGCAATAGTCCTCTAAACATAGTGTTCTCAATCCTCAAATTAACGTTACAGGCCGCCGTAGGAATGCAAGCCTGACAAAAACATATTCACGCCCAAAAAGGCAAATAACGTGACGAACAGTCCCACGACAGACCACCACGCCATCGGCGCCCCGCGCCATCCTTTGCTGAGTTTGAGGTGTAACCAGGCCGCATAGTTCAACCACACGATCAAAGCCCAGGTCTCTTTAGGATCCCAAGACCAATATCCCCCCCAGGCCTCGGCGGCCCACAGCGCCCCTAACACGGTCGCGAGGGTGAAAAACGCAAAGCCCAGCGCGATGGATTTGTACATCACATCTTCGACCATCTCGACATCAATCTGCCGCGCAAAAGCGTTGTCCTCTCCAAAGCGGCGCACGCTCCACTGACGCAGGAGATACGCGCACGCCATCATGGCCGATACCGCAAAAGCCCCGTAGCCAATAAAGTTGGCGGGAACGTGAATCTTCATCCAGTAGCTATTGAGCGCAGGGACGAGCGGCAGAATCTCATCGGCGCCGCGCGAGAACTGATACCACAACAAAAACGCCACCGCCGCGCTAATAACAGTCAGAGCAAAAGCGCCCAGGCGCCGGTTTTGGTGCGAAGATTCGTAGTGGAGATAGAGCAGTGCCGTGATCACGGCAAACAGAATAAATACTTCATAGAGATTACTGACAGGGATATGCCCGTAGTCTGGGTGAATCAGATAAGACTCGCGCCAGCGGACCACCAGACCCACTAGCCCCATGGCTGTCGCGCACCAGCTCAGCGCACTGCCCACGCGCGAGCTGAACTCCGAGCGCAGCAGCAGCCCCCAGTAGTACGCCAGCGTAGACATCACAAACAATGCGCTCATCCACATAATCGCCGACTGGCTGGAGAGCACATATCGCAGCCAAAACGCGCTCTCTGCGCGTGCCAAATCGCCTTGATAGCTCATAAACGCAGCGGTGCACAGCAGCAACACCGCTATGCTCAGGCTCTGAATCGCCCGCCAGCGTAGCGCCATCACCCCCAGGCTGATGGCGCTGCCGATGCTGATGGCCTGTTCATAGCCATCCATCGCCGCGCCGTAGTGCCACAGGCCCGCCCCGCTGGCGGCCGTCAATAGCGCTAGATAGGCCCAGTCCCGCCAGGGACGTGAGTTGCCGTGTTCCAACTCATCTAACAGCGCTTGCTCAGAAATACTCATTTTGGGTCTCCCGTGGCGCGTGCGAGCGCACCGGCTATCGCTTGAAATTCTTGCTCAAAGGCCTTGCTACGTCGTACGTCCGACCCCGCGCAGCGCACGCGGTAGGACATTTGCCCCTCGTGCTCTTGCGGCGTGACCAAGACCCACAGCCGCCGCTGGTGGACATAAAACATCATAAACACTCCCAGACACAGTAAGAACGATCCTAGGTACACCAGGTAGGTCCCGGGTGCCTTGGCAATCTGTAATCCGGTGGCTTGGATATGAGTAAAGCCGCGAAGTTGCACATAAAAAGGGCTGCCGTATTCTGCCACGCCATTGAGCGCTAAGAAGGCCTTCTCGAGCCACATGGCCTCGTCCTCCACCGCCTTGTGCGGGGATTCGTCGATGAGCTGGCCATACGCGCTCGCAACAACGAGTTGCAGCATACGCAAATACGCATCAAGCATGGCACCTTGCTCGCCGTCAGCGGCGATTTCTTGCACCCGCACCGAGATATCGTCCAGGCCTTGATCGAGAAACTGCGCCAGCAGTGCCGAGATAGACTGCGACAACGAGTCGCGCAGTGCCTGCCCTTGTTCGTCCCGATTGGCCGTAAGCGTGTTGACGGTCTGCGCCAGAGCCGCGTCGCGAGTAACGGGGGCGCGCAGGGCCGCGACTAATCGCATAAACAGCGTGGTCGAGCCTTGCGCATCGGCAGGAATATAGAGATAGGCATGCTCGTCGGCCAGACTACGGCGCATACCGCTGAGAATGCTAGCAAAGTCGTCAATAACGACAGGGGCTAAGTAATTGATGTACTCAACCGCTTCGCCCGTAGGCGCGCGCACTCGAAACGTAATCGAAGGACCAAAGTTCTTTTGCTCCGTCTCACCATCGTCTTGCAATACGGGGTTGATGTTAAAGAGACGAAAGTCATCCATCTCCAAGCGCTGCGGGTAGTCCTCCAGCGCCAGCTCGGCGAAGACCTCGGTCTCTATTTCTACCGCTTCGCCCCCTTGCAAAGGCCAGAGCGTGAGCGACAGCGCACTGCCACCGTCGCTAAAGTCCGACTGATAAATGGCGTAGCCACGATGAATGAGCGGACTATTGACGCTAATTCGTTGACGCAATGGCTCGGCCAGCGTCTCATCATGAATTACCAAATCGCTGCGAAACGACTTAGGAGTGCCGTTGACGTTATGTTCGGTATGAAAATCTTCGACTTCTATCTGAAACGGCAATGGCTGCACCACATAGCCGTCCGCCAGCGCCAAAAATGCGACGTCTGCGCTCTGGCCTTCCGGAATATTGACGTTGCCGCGAAAGCTCGGATTCCATAGCGGCACAAAACTCTCTGGCGGGACTTGCGAGACCGGTAGATTCCGCGTCTCAATGCGCAAATCCCCTACCCACGAAGCAAGCTTTAGCCCCAAGCGGCTATCGAGTAGCCCACCCAAGCAGATCACGACGATAGACAGGTGCGCAAAAAGATACCCCAGTCGATTCCAGGTGCCTTTGCGCGCGACGATCATGATAGCCCCGTCATCGCGCTGGTGCTCGCGTGTGCGGTAGTGGCGCAGTGCCATCAGCCGCTTTGTCGTATCGCGCAGCGCGTCAGCATCCTGGCTGTGCCAGAGGCGTGTTTGGCGGTAGCCCTCTAGCGAGCGCTCCGTGACCTCGCTCCGCCACTGGCGTAGCTCTTTGAGCATCGCCGGCGCATTGCGCGTGACGCACACCAGCACCGACAGCACCAAAAACGCCATCAGTGCCAAGAACCACCCGGCTGAGTACACGTCATACAGGCCGAGCGTGGCAAAAACAGGATGCCAAAACGGACCGAACTTTTCGATATAGGCGGTATAGGGTTCGTTTTGCAGAATAATGGTGCCGATGACCGAGGCAATGGCGATCACCACTAACAACGTGATGGCCAAGTTCATCGAACCAAAAAAGCGCATCATCAGTCGGGCATCGCGCCAAAGCGGGCTGCCCGGTCCGCGCGCGACGCCTGTAGCGCTAGAGCTCATGAAATCATCACCGGGCTACATGGAGAGAGGGAGAGATAAGACCAATGCCTCGGGCCAGAATTCACAGCCCGAGGCCAAAAAACGACGATCTAGACTATTGCAAGCCCTGCAAGAAGTCGGCAACGGCCTGCATCTCATCGTCGGTCATGCGCTGCGCGATATTGCGCATCATTTTGTTGTCGTCATTATTGCGCCCGCCACTGCGAAACGCCTTGAGCTGCGCAACGGTGTAGTCGGCGTACTGCCCTGCGAGGCTGGGGAACTTCGCGCCAGGGTTACCTTCACCGCCTGGACCGTGACAACCTGTACACGAGGCCACACCCGCTTCGGTGATGCCGCCGCGATAAATCAGCTCTCCCTCGGCGTGGGCCGCACCGGCGGCTTTGGGCGTAAGGGTCTGCGCGGCGTAGAACGCGGCCAAATTGTCGATATCCTCATCGCTCAGGCCCGCTGCCATGCCTTGCATAGTCGCGTTCTCACGCGAGCCATCCCGGTAGTCTTGCAGTTGCTCGGCAAGGTAGCTGGCATGCTGCCCAGCCAGGCTTGGGAAAGCGCCCGAGGCGCTATTGCCGGTGGCGCCGTGGCAACCGATGCACATTGCAGCCTTGGTTTCGCCAGCAGCGATATCAGCACTCCATGCCTGTACCGGTAGCAACAAGCTCAGCAGCACACTGGCGATCAGTCTCTTCGTCATAACAGGACTCCGCGTAAATAACGTATAAATCGGTTAGCGTGGCAGGCTCTGAATGGCGCCGCCATAATCTATCAAGAATATCAGAAGACCAGCAAAGCGACATATCAGGATTCCCAATGGCGAACGCCCGCTACTACCGCGCCGAGTTTTGTCTCGGTGCTCACCGCATTGATCAGCTCCCCGAGAGCCAGGCAGAAGTCGCCTTTGTCGGGCGCTCCAACGCGGGCAAATCCAGCGCGATGAACCTCATCACCAACCAACGCAAGCTCGCTCGTACCTCCAAGACACCCGGGCGCACGCAGCAAATCAACTGCTTCGCCATCGGCCAGCAGCAGTTCCTCGTCGATCTGCCGGGTTACGGCTACGCCAAGGTTCCGCCCGCACAAGCCGCCCACTGGCGCCGCACACTGGGCCTGTATGTCGCCGAAAGAGAATCCCTGAAGTGTGTCGCCATCGTGATGGACATCCGCCACCCACTGCGCCAAGGCGACTGGGAAATGATCCAACACTGCCTCGACGCCGATATGGCGCTGCACTGCATCCTGACGAAATCCGACAAAGTCAATCGCGGGCAAGCTCAGCGCACGCTCAACCAATGCGCCAAACAACTCGAAGAGCAAGGAGTCGAGGCGACGCTACAGACGTTTTCTGCCAGCAAAGGCGATGGTCTGGATGATGCGCATGAGATGTTGGATATGTATTTGTAGGGCGCTATTTTTCAGGCTTTTTTTAGGCAAATGAGCTTTTGTACCAAGGAGTGGACGTCTGTATAGAGGCCAGGATCAGGTGCCTCTGCCAATTGCTGTGCACGCTGAGTCGCGCTAGATAAGAGGTGCTGGTGTGTGCGGAAAAAATTCTGGGTTGACGATTTGCTATACCCAGGAACATGGCTCTGTAGTTTTTTGATCAAAGATTGGATAGGGAGCGGTGCCACGGCCTCTTGAAAGTGCAGCAAGAGCCATAGTTCAAAACAAGGTGCAGAAGCGATAGAGTGGAATGCGACGGCGCGATTCTCGTCGTTTTTAAGTGTTTTGTGTAGCGCTTTGCAGTGCTCTATAGCCTCGGAAAAGTGGGCGTGCTGATCCCGATCAAATACGGCGAAGACTTGCTCGAATGCCCGTCGAGTGACACCGCGCTGCGTGTCGCCTTTTAGAAAAAGCGCCTCGGCAAACTTGACCACTTGCAAGGGCGAGGTTCCTTTCGTTTTTTGCACCTGCACGGTGGCAGTGTGTAGTCGATAGTGCTGTCGAATTGATGCGAAGTAGTCCGGCTCAGTACGCTCCCCTTCGGTCACTATGAGGATACGATCATAGGCTCTACGGGTATGAGTTTTGCGAACCAGTTTTCGTGCCTGTCGCTGGCGTGGATGGTTGTCGCGTCCCACTGTATATCACCCTGCGGCAGTATCAATAAAAGGTACGCCACCGTAGCGCCCCGCAAGGTAGCCACGCTCTATGGCTTCGCTCTTTCGGGGGCTAAATTCGCTGAGGGCGACTAGTGATGAAGCATGCTCAGCGTCTTTTTCTGCAAACCAGATCTGATCTCTGCGAAAGAGGCCAACTGCGCTGAGCAGAGCCGTGTTGTGTGTTGTGAAGACCATCTGCGCCAGACCCGCTTCTTGGCGGTGAAAGTGTTGCACCAAGTGCTGAGCTAGCAGCGTGTGTAGGGGACTGTCCAGCTCATCGACAATCAAGGTGCAACCCCGATCGAGAATATCTAAGATGGGACCCGCGATAGTCAACAATAAGCGTGTCCCCTCAGACTCTTCGTCGAGTGTGAAATGCTCAGATTGGCCTGAGGCCGAGAAGTGCTCAAAAATGGGTTCTCGGACCTTGGTTTTTTGCATTGACACTGCGGGCTGCTGAGGGTCGAGTAGGTAGATTGGCTCGTGTTTTTCGCGGGTGACCAATTCGATATTACTGATCCCTACATCAGCGGTGCTGACAAAGCGAAGGATTCTCTCTCTCCAGGCGGGGTCTTCGAGCTTCTTTTGCGTAAACCCTCCACCAGGGGGAGTACGGTGATTCAGGATAATCAGTTGTTGATCAAACCACTGATAGATGGCTTGGAGTTGCTGGCTATTGAGCTGTACGGCGGTTGAAAGAAACAGCGCGTTCGGCCGTGTGGCTTGTTGCCACAGGCTTCGCTGCCCCTTTAGCCCAGGGCCAAACTCATAAGTCTCTGCATCAGACTCACTGTCGTAGCGGCGTTGAAACCAGCGTTGTGGTTTGGCTGTTTTGAACACCAGCAGCGTCTCTTCAAGCACGCGCTGGTGATCGGTTGTGAAAGAGTACTGGTACCGCGCGCCGCCCAAGATAAACGTAGTCTCGAAGCTGGTGGGGCCAGGGGCGAATTTGAATGAAGGCAGCCCAATAGGGGCTTCGGGCGGGCGTGACGCGCTTTGTATGACAAAACCCTGCATGTCTTGCAAGGCCTGCACGAGGTTGGACTTGCCGCTGGCATTGGCCCCATAAATCGCGGCGGTCCGCAGCACGCGCGGTATGCTCTTAATCCCTGTGTCGATACTGTGCGTGTCGAGGTATTGTGTGTCCTTCGACGCAGCGAGACTGAACACCTGCTCTTCGCAGAATGAGCGGTAGTTTTGAAGCCGAAACTCAACCAGCATTTTCTCACCACTCAACAAGTAAAAGCTAATTTTGCAATAAAAATGCAAAAAACGCACCTATTTTTTGTAATGCAGGTCGTATTCATACGGATTGCTAGATGTCTATCGATCATGAGCCAGTGCGTCACAGCCCGTCACAAAGAAGCTATTGCCCGAGTCACTCTCAGCTCGTATCCTGATGGAAAGTCTATTCGGGATCAGTAGATGGCTTGGTTTCGCAGGGTATGCGATCACTACACGACGCAGCATAATGCAAGCGATACGCAGTTTTTTCTGAGCCTATATCAGTCATCGAA
Organism: uncultured Granulosicoccaceae bacterium; assembly: GCA_937921805.1. GTDB lineage: Bacteria > Pseudomonadota > Gammaproteobacteria > JABXHR01 > JABXHR01 > CAKZUS01. Next base: position 1,090 of record CAKZUS010000194.1, on the reverse strand, counting down.
ATACTGCGATGTATCAGATCCCAGCAGCTTTCAAGACCGATGTCGTCAGTGGAAAAGTCGTGGTGTGCCTCGCACCGAAGACGAGGCACTACAGGAAGCGTGCGCGACTGTGCTGGGGTTGAGTAAAGTTCAGCTTAGTGCCCTGATCCGGTCGTTAGCCCGAGGGGACTGCAGCGATATTGCTGCCTGTTTTCGGGCGCTTGCGCGGGCAGCAAAAAAGCAAGGGATTTCTTTGGGGAAGCTGCCCACATCCAAAGCCACCATCGACGCACGATTAGCCGCTATTGCGCAACAGGGGCATGGTGCACTAGGTGATCTCAGTGATTATTTTAAGCTGGCTATCAGAGCCGCAGAGCATGATTTGGTGGGTCAGATTGAGCACCTTGCTCTGTCATTGGGCGAGTTAGCCTTGTCGCAATATCCACTGTCTTTTGAGCACGACGCCTTGATGAGCTTTGGCAATGCTGGGGTGATACTGCGACTGCACAAAGACCATCAGCGCCGCGCGGATAATCCGGACACGATGGAGTCGCGCATTGTAGAAGGGCCAAGGCGACTGCGAGAGCGACCCGATGTCGAGGCCGTGCGAGTGCCGTCTCTGGAGCCAGATATCGTTGCAGAAGAAGCGCGGCAAGCACAGCACTTATTGTTTTTATCGACCCAATTTGGCGTACTGCCTGAAGCCTCTCCTGAGGACCAAGAGCAGACCTTGAGCGCTGAGCAGTGCAATGCCCTCGCTTTGGAGCTAGAAGGCGAATTAGCCCATATCGCCCCGACTAACGATTATCGGCATGTTCTGCTGGAAGGGCGGGCGGGCTCTGATGAGTTCACGGCAACGCAAAAGAGCCTGATGGGTATGAAAGCGCGCTTTGGCCTCAATGGCCTAGAAGTGTTGCCTATTGACGCCCAAGACGGTGTACGCATTGATCAAGAAGTCGTCATTGATCGATGGATTAATGACATCAAAAAAGCCGCCCGAGAGCGTCGCGAAGCGCTACGCCGCCCTGGCGCGCAAGTGACGCCCCCCAACGCCAACAAGGAGACACCAGTGAGCCATGTCAACATTACGGTCAGCCCAAATATTGAGGTG
>CAKZUS010000193.1 GCA_937921805.1 uncultured Granulosicoccaceae bacterium | reverse complement strand
AGCGAGTCGGCATTGCGCGCGCAGTAGTCAATCGCCCCGCCCTGTTGCTGGCTGATGAGCCCACCGGCAACCTCGACCCAGAGCTGTCACTGGAAATTATGGACTTGTTCGATCAGTTTAATCAGGTCGGTGTTAGTGTTTTGATCGCCACGCATGACCTGTCATTATTGCGCCATTTTCGCCGCCCCATCTTGTCGCTGGATGAGGGCCGAATTGCTCGCAACGAACTGGAGGATTTCGCATGATGAAGCGCTGGCGCGAAAAGCGGGCGCAGAAGCGCGCCAGTCGCGAGCGCCACCGCGCTCTGCGCCAAGAACTTAAACAAGGCCCGCGCAGCAGCACGCGCAGCCAAGAAAACGCGCTGGGGGCCTGGCTCGCCTCGCATCGACGCGCGTTTGTGGGCGTCTTAATACAACTTCTGCGCGCGCCGCTGGGCGCCTTCATCACGTGGCTGGCGATCGCCATTGCACTGGGCATTCCACTGACTGCCGGAACGCTTTTGCAGCACGTGGATGCTTTGCTTGGGGGCTTTGACCGGGCACCGCGTGTCAATGTTTTTCTTCCGCCACGCACCGACGATGCACAAGGGCAACAGCTCGCCGCACTGCTGCGCGATCACGAGGGGGTTTTGGCGCTGGAGTACATCAGTGCCGAGCAAGCGCGGCAGCAGTTCACCTCGACAAACCAAGACACCGCATTGCTCGAAGAGCTGGCATTCAACCCCTTCCCGATCACTCTCGTTATCGAACCGGTGCCGGCACTCGCAAAAGACGTTGCCGCACTCAGTGCTTTTGCTAAAGAACTGCGCGAGACCCCTGGCATTGATCAGGTGCAGCTTGATCGCACTTGGCTAGAGCGCGTCCACGCTATCGCCTTGCTAGCGCGCTACATCGTCGCCTGCCTGGCACTGCTGTTTGGGATCGGCGTCATTATCAGTATCGCCAATGCCATCCGCATAGAGGTGTCCTCGCGACGCCAAGAGATCGTGGTGATGAAGCTCATCGGTGCCAGCGACCGCTTTATCAAGCGCCCGTTCTACCACACTGGCTTTATGCACGGGCTGTGCGGCGGTCTCTTAGCAGCGGCAATCGCTTATTCCGCTGGCTTGGTGCTCTTCCCCACGCTGTCGCGGGTATTTTTTAGCTTCGGAGCCAGTGTGCCCCAGCTAATACAGTGGTGGTGGTATGGCGCCGTCGTGGCCCTTGCAGTGGGGCTGAGTGTATTGGGCACGGCCATTGCCCTACGGCGTGAAATTCGCGCCATTGAGCCGAGTTAGCCCGCCCACCCTTCAGATTCTGCGATACAAACCGTTACAAAGCTCTATTAGCACTCCCAACACGAGAGTGCTAAAATGACCTCATTGACGAAAAGTAGAGTACTGATATGACCACTGCAATTGCCGCCTCCGCTGGCCCATCATTGCCTAGCGTCGGAGACCTCTCTCAGTATCTGCGCCACATCGGCGACATCGCTGTTCTGGACGCTGATGAAGAGCGTAACCTGGCTCAGCGTCTGCGCGATCACGATGATCTCGATGCCGCGCGGCGCCTCATCATGGCCCAGTTACGTTTTGTCGTACACATTGCGCGCGGCTATAACGGCTACGGCCTGCCACTGGCGGACTTGGTCCAGGAGGGCAATATTGGCCTGATGAAAGCCGTGCGGCGTTTTGACCCTGAAATGGGAGTGCGGCTGATCTCTTTCGCCGTGCACTGGATCAAGGCTGAAATTCACGAATACGTCATTCGCAATTGGCGCATCGTGAAGATCGCGACGACTAAGGCACAGCGCAAGCTATTTTTCCGCCTGCGCAGCAATAAAAAGCGCTTGGGATGGTTCTCGCACGCCGAAGTCGAGGCGGTCGCAAACGACTTAGGCGTTCCTGCTAAAACCGTCGTGGAGATGGAGCAGCGCCTGTCGGGTAGCGATACGAGCTTTGATCTAGACGAAAGTGATGACAGCGCGGGCCGCTACGCACCAGCGCACTATCTCAGCCATGACGACGCTGATCCCGCGATGGCTTATGAGCAGCAGGATGAAGAGCAGAACCAGCAGCAGCGCCTCACGCAGGCTCTGGGACAGCTCGACACGCGCAGTCGCGATATCGTGGCACGCCGCTGGCTCAGTGAGCAGAACAAGCCCACATTGCACGAGCTGGCTGCGCAGTATGGTATCTCTGCAGAGCGAGTGCGGCAGATCGAAAAAGCGGCAATGGACAAGCTACGCCTTGCCATGTAGGTCTTGCCATGTCGCTGTCGACAGACTCTGTCGACAGCCTGTTCGCTGAGACAGCAGCAGCAATTCGCTGGAGTAACACGTACTCCAGCGCACTGTACCGCTATAGCAAATAGTGGTCGATCAACATTGCTGCGAATAGAATCATCAGGTAATTAATCGAATAAACAAACAGACGCATAGGCAGTTTGTCATCTCGATTGCGCATCATGGCAGCCGCCAGCCACAAAAAGCGCGCCCCTAAGCCCAGAGCCACTATCAAGTACAGCCAGTGGTTCATTCCCAGTAGATAGGGCAATAAGCTGGCAATGAGCATCAATACGGTATAGAGCAGAATCTGCAGATTCGTATACGCCACGCCATGCGTAACCGGCAGCATCGGCATCTCGACCTTGGCGTACTCCTCGCGGCGATGAATCGCTAGTGCCCAAAAGTGCGGGGGTGTCCAGAGAAAGACTATCAGAAACAAACTCAGCGCTGCAGCACTCAGCTCGCCCGTCATCGCTACCCATCCCAACACCGGCGGCATTGCCCCTGCAGCACCGCCTATCACGATGTTCTGCGGCGTCGCGCGTTTGAGATACATGGTGTAGATCACCGCATAGCCGATCAGAGAGGCAAACGTGAGCCACGCTGTCAGGGGGTTCACAAAGACGCTGAGTAGCAGCATCGCCAATGCCCCTATACCTAAGGCAAAGGC
>CAKZUS010000192.1 GCA_937921805.1 uncultured Granulosicoccaceae bacterium | reverse complement strand
CGCGGATTTTCGAGGCTGTAGCGAACACCGGCCTGTGCAGCGAGGTGTACAATCGCATCTGGCGCAAAATCCATGATTGCCTGATGCAGTTTTTCCCGCGCTTCGAGGCGCATCTCCACGCCCTTGAAGCGCTCTCCAGATTGGCGGAGAATATCATGGCGCCGCTGCTTTAGCGTTACGTCATAGTAGTCGGTCATTGCATCAACGCCGAGAACTTCGTGACCTTCCTGCAGCAATAGCTCGGTGAGGTGAAAGCCGATAAAGCCAGCGGTTCCGGTGATAAATACGCGCATAATACTCCCCTTCTGAAGCGATAGTTCACTGACTGAATCGGTTGCGTTAAGCAAGGCCAAACTGTACCGATTGCTCCGGCTGGGCGGGGACGCCGAGCGACCGACTAGATCGGCGAACGGGCGGGGATTGCAGTGTCTAGAATCCTGATTCTTGGATCTTATGCGCCATCTTTAATTAATTTCCGTGGGCCTCTGATCGAGGAGATGGTGACGCGCGGCCATTCAGTCATTGCCTGTGCGCCCGATATTAACTCGGAGATTAAGGCTTCACTCGCGACGCTGGGCGCGAAGGTTGAGCCGCTTGATCTGCAACGCACTGGGCAATCGATCAGTTCTGATCTCGCTTATCTGAAGGGATTGAAAGCACTGATCCGGCGGACAGGCCCCGATCTTGTGCTGACCTACACAATAAAGCCGAACATCTGGGGCAGCTTTGCCGCAAAGGCAGAGGGCGTGCGCTCCGCAGCGATGTTGACCGGGCTTGGATTTGCCTTCTATGAGGATCAAGCTGGGTTAAACACGCAGTTGATGCGCCGGATGGCGCGGGCACTTTATCGCCGGGCCACCTCCGCAAGCTGGCGTGTTATTTTTCAGAACCCAGATGATCGAGATGATTTCATCTCGGCAGGATGCCTTAAAGACCCGGGCAAGGTGCGGATGGTGAATGGTTCCGGCGTTGATCTGGCCCAATTTAGCCCTGCGCCTTTGCCGGATAAGCCGGTCTTCCTGATGATCTCACGCCTGCTAAAGAGTAAGGGCATTGCCGAGTATGCTGAGGCTGCACGCCTGTTGAAAGAAACACACCCAAACGCAGAGTGCCGCCTGGTCGGTCCAGAAGATCCTGGCGTAGATGGCATTTCCCCCGAAAACTTGGCTATCTGGCAGGCGCAGGGGCTCGTATATCTCGGTCCGAAGGACGATGTGCGGCCGGAAATCACGGCTGCGTCTGTCTATGTTTTACCGTCCTACCGCGAGGGAACGCCGCGCTCTAACCTCGAAGCAATGGCGATGGGGCGCCCTGTCGTGACGACCGATGCGCCGGGGTGCCGTACTACGGTCAACGATGGGATGAACGGATTCCTTGTACCGGTTGGGAAAAGCACACCGCTGGCCGCACGTATGGCCGAACTGGCCGAGGACGCTGCGTTGCGCGAGCGCATGGGGGCGAAGAGCCTCGAGCTGGCACAACAGAAATTCGACGTGCACAAGGTGAATGCTGCGCTACTCGCGCATCTTGAGCTGTAAGCGGGGACAGGTGCTAGAGGCGCAGGAAGCCCGAGCCCGAAGGGTAGGCGCTCTTGACGTCGAAGACGACGGACTTCCCCTTGCAGAGCGCCTTGACCTCATCCGCCGACATCGCAATGAAATCTGAATGCGGTACCGCGACCACAACGCCGTCATAGCTGCCGTTAGTGATATCAGAATTCAGATCTATACCGTATTCTTGGCGCGCCTCGGTGGAATCGACCCAGGGGTCGTAGACATCGACACTTATGCCGAACTCTTCGAGTTGCTGGATTACATCGATGACCTTGGTATTGCGGATGTCGGGACAGTTCTCCTTGAAGGTCAGCCCCATAACGAGCACACGCGACGAACCGACTGCGATGCCCTGTTTGATCATTTCTTTGACTGTCTGATCGGCGACGTAGATGCCCATGTCGTCGTTGATGCGGCGCCCGGCGCTGATGAGGTTCGGGTGATAGCCGACCTCCTGCGCCTTGTGCGTCAAATAGTAAGGATCGACCCCGATGCAGTGGCCGCCCACCAACCCTGGACGGAAGGGGAGGAAGTTCCATTTTGTACCCGCGGCCTCCAGCACGTCCAGCGTGTCGAGGTCCAGGCGCTCGAAGATCAGAGCGAGCTCATTGATGAGGGCGATATTCAAATCGCGCTGCGTGTTCTCGATGACCTTGGCAGCTTCGGCAACTTTGATCGAGGCCGCGAGGTGCGTTCCTGCAGAGATAATCGAATTATACAAATCGTTTACAAATCGAGCGGCTTCGGGTGACGAACCGGACGTGACCTTTACAATATTGTGCAACTTGTGCTCGCGATCACCCGGGTTTATCCGCTCTGGACTATAGCCTACAAAGAAGTCTTTATTGAACTTAAGTCCTGATTTTTCTTCGAGAATCGGGACGCAAACTTCTTCAGTCGCGCCGGGGTAGACTGTACTCTCGTAGATGACGATATCGCCCTTCGACAGGAGCAACCCGACCGTTCTCGACGCGCTTTCCAAAGGCCGAAGATCTGGGCGTTTGAAGCTGTCGATCGGGGTAGGCACGGTAACGATGTAGACGTTGCACCCAGAGACTCCTTTGGATTCTGCCGTAAATGTGAGCTGGTCCGCCGCCTCAAATCCAGCTTTCTCGACCTCACTGGTATGGTCTTTGAACTGCTTGAGCTGGGCTATACGCGCTTCATTCAGGTCAAAACCGATCGTAGGGAGGTGTTTTCCAAACTCGATCGCCAGTGGTAGCCCAACATAACCGAGGCCAATAATGCCTATACGTACGTTGTCCAAATTAGGTGGCTGGATGGGCATGGTGTTCGCTTTCCGATGGATCCAGTTGTTTTGCGAGCAGGGGATATCAGCCAAAGCGCCCCAGTAGTCAATGCAAGCCACTTGGCCAGATATGAAAACCGCACCAGAAT
>CAKZUS010000191.1 GCA_937921805.1 uncultured Granulosicoccaceae bacterium | reverse complement strand
GCCAGCGATGCCAGAATTGAACAAGTCTGGCGAGAGCACCCCGCTTATCGCCTGCTTCCCGCCTCGACGCTGACGCTGCTACGCGACGAGTGCGCTACTCCAGAGACACTGGACTGGCGCTTGGCCTTGGAGCTTAATCATTGCATTGAGCTAGTGCTGGAGCTGGAACTCAGTAGCTCGTTGCTGGAGCTGCAAGATCATCTGGAGGACTTGCGAACAGTGCTAGATGAGCGCGAGCGCCTCTTGAGCGCCCAGGCGGCGATATTGGCCGAGATGTTCGCGCGCTTTGCCGAACAAGGTGTCCACCCTATGTCGGATGGGTCCCTTAGCTCTCCCGGTGCCGTTGTGCCTGAAACTATTAGTGAATAAGTGATCGGCGCCACACATTGAGAGCGCACAGTCTGAAATGTGCATTGAGTCCAGCGAAGCCGACCGCGGCACCTAAAATTGAGTTCCCATGCCATGAAGCGGATCTCAGACTATGACTCTGCAATGTCTCAGCGAATCTACAGAAGCGACTTTGGGGTCGCTTGCGTGCCGTCGCTTGTTGGCGGATTTACCCGTGAAATCATCGCTATACCAGTGTACGAAGTCGCAATGGTTGCTGCGATCTTCATCGCCGACCGCATTGCCGACAACGGGTCTTAATGGCTTGGTCTATCTCAGCGATGGCTTTGATTTTCTGCTGCGCAGCGCGCCGTCATCGCGTCACTGCTGGGTGCCGCTAGGGTGGATTGTTGCTGCCGCCGAGTACACCACTGTCACCTTGCGAGATGGGCAGACGCTCCCTTTCGATGACGAGATGTTCTTCAAGCTCAGTGACACCGATGCCTTGCGTCTGGGCATGCCGCTGCCAGAGTGCGACGGCCTGCTGTGGCGTTCGCAATTGCTCGCGCCGATGACGGTGCATTGGGGAGTAGTGGAGTTCTCGCAGTGGCTACATCGCTTCGATGTAGGGCAGGACAAAGAGCGCCGTATCCGTGCGGCTTCAAAGCTAGGCAAGCGTTTTCGTCGTGAGCCACTACAAGTGTCGGCCCGTTTAATCTCTGTACAGCGTACGGCTCCGGGGGGCAGTGCCCCGGGGGCGTCACGGTATTTAGGGTAAGTCGCCGGGCTTTTATTTTCCTAGTCTCGAAAGCGCCGGTGCATCCAGAGATACTGTGCGGGGAAGCGCCGAATCTGTGCCTCGAAAACTTCATTGATCGTCTGCGTCAATACCTGCGCGCTCTGGCTTGTATCGAGCGCTGGCGATAGTTCTACGACCCAGCGTTGGCGTTCCATGTCGCGATAGGGGAAGCAGGGCTGTAAGCGCGCGCCGCTTCTTTGGGCTAGGCGCGCCGGACCATTGGTCGTGAGTGTCTCGCGATTGAAAAAACGGCTGGGTATTCCGCCGTGATTGGGAGTGGCGTATTGATCTGGAGCGATCCAGAGGTTGCCGCCCTTTTTTAAGGCCCCCATCATCTCGCGGACGTGATCGCGGTTGATCATCGTAAGCTGGTGCCGTAGACGCGCGTCGAGCTGCCAACGAGAAAAGGCCCGGTTGTGAGGGCGTGCGTAGCTGATGTGCAGAGGGTGGGCATGGTTGAGCACAATGCCGGCGACTTCCATGCAGGTGGTGTGGGGCAGTACAAATACAGTGCCCTGTTGACTTTGTCTGTTTTGGTTATTTTGCGCGTCTTGATCACTACTCTGAAGCTGCCCCTCAAGCTCGCCCACTACTTCGCTTTGTGACAAAAACCAGCCTGCTGGGCGTTGAGCAAACAAACACGTCTCTACCAGCGCCATGGCCACATGGGTGAAATTCTCCTCGACCAGCGCTGTGGGCATGCCAGCGCGGTGTAGTGTCTGTGTGGCAGCATCGCGGCGGCGTTGCCAGCGGCGCAGTAGCGGGGCGAGGCGTTGAGCGCGCTGCCAGGCACTGGCGAAATCATGGACTCCCCAGCACATTGCCATGCTGAAAGTGTTGAGAAGTGGGTAGAGCATGCACTGCGAAGAAGAGGGCGCCTTAGCGTACAATAGTTTGTTTTTTTAGAGAAGAGTCACGGCCATGACAGCGCAGGTTTTATTGCTCCCCGGTGACGGCATTGGTGTAGAAGTGGTGGCGCAGGCGCGCAAGGTGCTCGAAGCCCTGGCAAGCGACGGCGTGGTGATGAGCTTGAGCGAAGCGCCTTTTGGAGGCGCGGGCTATGACGCAGCCGGCAAGCCACTGCCCGATGAGACGCTAGCTCAGGCGCGCGCCAGCGATGCCATTTTGCTCGGCGCCGTTGGCGGCCCACAGTACGAAGCCCTACCGCGTGAGCTGCGCCCCGAGCGCGGCCTGCTGGGTATTCGGGCCGAGCTGGATTTGTTTGCCAATCTGCGTCCAGCGATTCTCTACCCGCAGCTGGCCGCTTCGTCGTCGCTACGACCCGAGATTGTGTCGGGGCTGGACATCATGATTGTGCGCGAGCTGACCGGGGGCATTTACTTTGGTCAGCCCCGGGGGATTGCAGAGCGCGAGACGGCCTCTGGCACCGAGCGCTACGGCTACAACACCATGGTGTATGGCGAATCTGAGATTCGGCGCATTGCCAAAGTCGCCGTGGAGATTGCCTCCAAGCGCGGCGGCAAGCTGTGTTCTGTCGATAAAGCGAATGTCCTCGAAGTGTCAGAACTGTGGCGCGAAGGCGTCAGCGCTGTTGCAGCGGAGCGCGTGCAGCTGAGCCACATGTATGTCGATAACGCGGCGATGCAATTGGTGCGCGATCCGAAACAGTTCGACACGATTGTGACGGGCAATTTGTTTGGCGACATCTTGTCGGACTGCGCCGCGATGTTGACCGGCTCGATTGGCATGCTGCCCTCGGCTTCGCTTAATGAAGGCGGCGTGGGCCTGTATGAGCCGGTGCACGGCTCGGCGCCCGATATCGCAGGCAAAGGGCTGGCGAACCCTTTAGCAACGATTCTCTCTGCCGCCATGATGCTGCGGTATTCGTTGGACGAGCAGGAAGCGGCCGATAGAATCGAGCGTGCCGTGCAAGCCGTACTGGAACAAGGCTTGCGCACGCCAGATATTGCCAGCGGCGGGAAGAGCATCTCGACCCAGGCGATGGGCGATGCCGTGGTGGCGGCTCTGTAGACCCCGAGACGAGTCACAGACCAACAACAATTTATACAGATTGAGTGGAATAGAGAAGCGACATGTTACGAGTAGGATTTGTAGGCTGGCGAGGAATGGTCGGCTCTGTGCTGATGGAGCGTATGCACGCCGAAGGCGACTTTGCCGAATGTGAAACACAGTTTTTCAGTACCTCTAACGCTGGAGGAGTTGCGCCAGCGGTGCCCCATGGCGCGCCGACACTGGCAGATGCCAATGATTTGACGGCGCTCTCGACATGTGATGTGATTTTGACTTGTCAGGGGGGCGACTATACCCATCAAGTCTACGCGCCGCTGCGCGCCCAGGGCTGGTCGGGCTACTGGATTGATGCGGCCTCTGCCCTGCGTATGGCCGATGAGGCCGTGATTGTGCTCGACCCCGTAAACCGTGCAGTGATCGACCAATCTCTGCGCGCTGGCGGGCGTGTGTACTGCGGCGGCAACTGCACAGTGAGCCTGATGCTGATGGGGCTGGGGGGG